>DAIOHQ010000006.1:3839-25903 GCA_036744635.1 Tepidisphaeraceae bacterium
CGCAGTTCTCGCCTGGGTCGTCTTCGGTTACCTCGCGCTCGGAGCGGTGCTCGCACTCCTGGCAGCGCTGCCGGAGACGATGCAGCGGATTCTGGATGACCGGTACCGGTTCGCGCTGGTGGGGGCGGTGAACCCGTTCCGCAAGCAGCAGGGATTGGCGGCGCTGGATCCGTCGCCGGTGATGTTGGCGCATCCTCGGCTGGATTTGTATGTGGACGTGGACAGCAAGCACAGCATCGAGGCGGTTGGGTGTACGGCGTGTCACGATGGGTCGGGGCAGGAGACGAATTTCGTATTGGCCGCGCATGCGCCGCGGCGGATCTGGGTGGATGAGAAGACCGGCGAGCCGGTGCTGCCGCAGCAGTTGAAGAACGTGAAGGCCGAGGAACATAGACCGACGATGGGGAGCATGCTGGCGGCGGTGTATCCAGGGGGGGAGGAGGGGTCGCTGGTTCCGGTGAAGGTTGGGAATTTGCACATTGAGTTGGAGGAGGCGAAAGAGCCGGGGGCGGCGGCGAACTCAATGGCCGAGGCGGAGGTGGCGGAGGATGCGCCGGCGACGGCGTTTGTCGATCCGGCGGTTGGGACGAATGGGACGGCGGGGAAGGCGGTTTCGCAGGCGGAGTATTGGGCGAAGAAGTATGAGAGTGAGTCTGGGACTTCGTTTGAGGAAGTGTATCACATGTGGGATTGGCCGATGCGGCCGCCGGAATATATCCAGGCGAACTGCGTGCGCTGCCATACCGATCCCAATGAAGTGGCATCGGTGGCGCCGGTGGTACACAAGGGACGATATCTGTTTGCCCACCTGGGATGCGTGAACTGTCACCAGATGGACAGCGTGACGCCCGAGGCGTTGCCAGGGGGGGCGGAGGTGGGGCCGGGATCGGACATCCGGCTGATCGCGTCCAACGGGCAGCGCAAGGTGGGGACGGACCTGAGGCACGTGACGGGCAAGCTGTCGCCGGCGTTCATCAACAGTTGGGTATGGGCGCCCAAGGCGTTTCGGCCCAGCACGCTGATGCCGCACTTTTTCATGCTGGAGAACAGCTCGAGCGATGAGGAGATTCGGCGCACGCGGCAGGAGGCGCGGGCGATCACCGAGTATCTGTCTATTACCGCCACCCCCCTACCAGTCGGCGAGAAGGTGCCGGCGGATGTGACTGGGGACAAGGTTCGCGGGCAGACGATTTTTAACAGCCTGGGATGTCTGGCCTGTCACACCAATCTGGGCGATCAGACGACCGAGAAGCGCGCAGGCAAGGCGGTGACGCTGGGGGAAAAGTGGATCGTCAACGACCTGGTGAAGCGCGGCATCGCCAAGGCGGAGGCGAGCAAGCAGTACGATGCGATGAGCTACAACGAGCGGCAGGTGTATTGCCTGGAGCATTTCGGGGCGACCACCAGCGGGGACACTGCGCCCAAATATGACGATGGAACCCCCAAGCCGATCTTCATGCACCATGGCCCGGAGTTGAGCGGGATCGGGACCAAGCTGCTGGCGGGGCGCAAGACGGAGGAGGCGCGGCAGTGGCTGTTTGATTGGGTGAAAAATCCGCGGCACTACAGCGAATACACGGTGATGCCGCGGCTGCGGCTGAGCGATCAGCAGGCGCTGGATCTGGTGGAATACCTGCTGGATCAGAAGCGGACCAACGACCGGGCGGATGACAAGTGGACGGCGGAACTGACGCCGGTGGATGGGGCGAAGCTGACGGAACTGACGGCGTTTTTCCTGCGCAGCCGTTTCAGCATTCAGGTGGCGGACCAGAAGGCGGTGGATGACAGGGAGTTGACGGCGCTGGCGACGCTGGCGCTGACTTCGCCGACCATCGATCCGAAGGTGAAGGAGCGGGTCAGCTCGATGGATGTGCAGCAGAAGCAGATGGTGTTCCTGGGGCAGAAATTGATCAGCCACTACGGCTGCATGCAATGCCACGCGATCAACGGCGCGGAGAATTTGTCGAGCCCGTGCGCGAATCTATCCGACTGGGGACAGAAGAGCGTGGACAAGCTGGATTACGGGTTCCTGGATGCGCACAAGGTACACGAGCTGCCGGAGACGTCGCCGGTGGCGATGGTGAACGGGCTGAGCGTGGAGGCGGCGAATCTTGGGCACGGGCAGCTCGACTGGAGCAAGCCGATTGCCGCGGTGGTGAAGCCGGCCTGGCCGGAGCTGGAGCACACGCGGATGAGCTGGCTGAGCCAGAAGCTAAAGAACACGCGCATCTTCGATCGCGGCAGGGCGCTGCTGGAGCCGCAACGGGAGATGGATGGGGAAAAGGCGAAGCTGGATGGGAGCGGAAACCCAATATTGAGAGAGCGCGGCAAGCCGTATGACAAGCTGAAGATGCCGACGTTCTATCTCAACGATGAGGAGGTTCACGCGATCGTGACGTTCGTGATCAGCAACCGATTCCTGGTGCAAAAAGACCGGCTGGATCGGCTGATCGGCGAGAAGCTGCTGGCGAAGACGAATAACGAGACGATGATGCGCATCGCCCGCGGGCGCGAGGTGGCGCACAAGTACAACTGCGTGAACTGCCACGTCATCGAGCGCAACGCACCGAGCGTGCAGCAGTGGTTCAAGAGCGATGAGATCACCACCAGGGCGCCGCCGTCGCTGCGCGGCGAGGGGAACAAGGTGCAGTTTGGCTGGCTGTTCAACTTCATCAAGAACGTCGAGCCGCTGCGGCCGCTGCCGGTGATCCGGATGCCGAGCTTCCCGATCACGGATCAGGAGGTGACCGACCTGGCGGCGTATTTCAGCGCGGTTTCGAACAAGGAATCGGATGAGCTGAAGACCAAAATTGACCTGGTGATGAAATACGTCGGCGAGCAGCAGGAAGCGGCCATCAAGCCGGTGACGATGCCGGAGGATGTGGCGAAAATCGACGCGGCGGCGGCGAAGGCGAAGTATGACGAATTGTTGGGGCACGCGGGGGCACGATTGCAGGCGCAGCAGTGGGATGAGGCATCGGAGACGTTGAAGCAGGCGAAGGAATTGGCGGATGGCGCGAAGCTGGTGGATGAGGAGAAAAATCCGCTGGGGGATTCGCTGGACGATGCGATTACCGCGGTGGATGGGCGGGCGCTGCCGGATAATCTGATGTTGCCGGGGAGCGACTGGATCAACCGGCCGGCGTTTGCCACGATCGCATCGGATCTGGCGGACTGGGCCCTGGCGACCAAGCAGCAGGGAATCACGGCCAGCAGCTTGGACCCAAGCCGTAATTCGCCGACCGAGCTGGCGCGGACGTATCGGACGATCTTGTTTCAGGCCCGCTTCACGCAGGAGCTGTATGCCTCGCCCTATCCCTTCGTGGATCAGCCGCGGCCGGAAATCAGCGAGGAGCGGTTTAAGCTGGGCGAGGAATTCTTCCATCAGATGCAGTGCCTCAAGTGCCACATCATGGGAGACCCGGGCGCGGCCGGGGCGGCGAAGTCACCGACAGCGCCGAATCTGATGCTGGCGCAACGGCGGCTGCAGCGGCGCTGGGTGAGACATTGGGTGCAGGAGCCGCCAATCATCCAGGCGAACACGGCGATGCCGCCGTTCTTTACCGGGCTGCCGATCAACAAGCTGGATGGGCAGAGTTGGCCGCGGGCGCAGGGCGTGCCGGATGCCGAGGCGATCGAGGCCAAGTATGGCAAGACCGCGCAGGAACAGACGGATTTGCTGCTGGATTTCCTGTACGCGGCGGGGGTGCGCAACTATACGACGGTGATGCCGACGGCGGGGGCGAAGCCGGCGCCCGGGCCAACGTCCAAGCCGGCGGCGGAGACGGTGAAGCCGGCGGTCACGCCGGTGGCGGGCGAGAAGCCGGGCACGCCGGGGATCAGCGGTAGGGTATTCTTCATCGGAGCAGCGCCGAAGATGGCGGCGTTCATGTTCGCCGATCCTCGGTGTGCCGCAAAGAACCCCAACGGAGCGACTGACCAGACGGTGGAAGTGAACAAGAACGGGACGTTGAAGGGCGTGATCGTGTATGTGTCGGCGGGAGTGCCGGCGGGCGCGGGGGATAAGCCGCCGACGAAGCCGGCGACGCTCGATCAGGATGGATGCATGTACCACCCGCACGTGCTGGCAATGCAGATTGGTCAGACGCTGATGCTGAAAAACTCAGATCAGTTTCTGCACAACGTACACTCACTGGCCGAGAAGAATCCGGCGTTCAATTTCGCCCAGCCAGGCAAGGGGAGCAAGCCGGTGAAGGACCTGAAGGTTTTTGAAATTTTTCACGTAAAGTGCGATGTCCACCCCTGGATGAGCGCGTACATCGGAGTATTCGATCATCCATACTTCGCGGTGACAGGGGAGGATGGGACGTTTTTGATCACCGGCCTGCCGCCGGGGAAGTACACGCTGACGGCGTGGCAGGAGAAGTACGGGATGAAGGATGTGGAGGTGAAGGTGGAGGCGGGGAAGGGGACGACGGCGGAATTCAGCTTCAAGGATGAATGAAGCGCAGCGTGGCAGGCGGATAAAAAGACAGTGAAATCCCGTTATAACGCCAAATGGGAATCCATCGGATTTATTCGTTGACGTCTTGATCGCAATGGTGGAGTTTTCATATCATCCCGCACCGCGCCAGAGGCGGGTGAGATGTTGTTCGCGGAAGATTGTCTTCGGCGACTGAAGCAGAGTGATGTAAATTTGAATGCAGACTTTGTCTGCGGGAGAAAGATTATGAAGTTATTCACAATGTTGTCGGGGCTGGCCGTATCGGCGGCGTTTTGTTCGCTGTCGCTGGGGCAGATCACCGGGACGGTAAAGCTGGACGGCAAGGCGCCGGAGATGAAACCGATCGACATGAGCGGGGTGGCCGAGTGCGCCGCCAAGCATGAGAAGCCGGTGAACGATCAGACGGTGGTGGCCAACGACAAGGGCGGGCTGCAGTTCGTGGTGGTGTCGTTGAAGCCGGCCGAAGGGCAGGACCTCGGCGAAGGCGCCAAGAAGAAGGCGGCCACGCTGGATCAGGAAGGCTGCCAGTATCACCCGCACGTGCTGGCGATGCAGGCGGGGGCGACGCTGAATATCAAGAATTCCGATGAGTTCCTGCACAACGTCCACTCGCTGGCGGAGAAGAACCCGGCGTTCAACTTTGCCCAGGCCAACAAGGGAAGCAAGCCGGTGAGGGACATCAAGGACCCGGAAGTTTTTCACGTGAAGTGCGACGTGCATCCGTGGATGAGCGCCTACATCGCGGTGTTCGAGCACCCCTACTTCGCGGTGACCGACAAGGACGGCAACTTCTCGATCGACACCAAGGGGCTGAAGGACGGCGATTATGACATCACCGCCTGGCAGGAAAAGTATGACAAGCAGGAAGGGAAGGTGACGGTGAAGGATGGCAAGGGGAAGGTGGATTTCACGTACAAGGCGGAAGCGGCGTCGGCCGACCCGATCCGGCACGAAGTGAAGCTGACGGATCTGGTGAAGGTGCGGGAAGCGGAGGGGAAGAGCTGCTGCGACGGCAGAGAGACGAAGGGCACGGGCGCGCAGGCCAAGGCAGACTAAGTTGACGCGAACCTCCAGGCACGGGTTGAAAACCCGTGCTACGGGGGGCGGCGGTGCGGAAACTAATGAGCGATGGGCAGTTCGGTTATCTCCGCCGCGCTGTCCTTGCTCACATACTGACGGGAGTGCGTAGGTGAAGAGGTCTATCAACAAGCGTGGGTCGTTTCGCTCGGCGCCGGCGCTGCTGGCGCTGGCGGGGGCGGGTGTGCTGGGCATGAGCTCTTCGGCGCGGGCTTCGGACTGGAGCGGCTGGTGGCTGCCGGAGGTCTATTCGGTCCACGGGCGCGACGTCGACTCGCTGTTTCGCTGGATCTACTGGATCACCATGGTCACCTTCGTGCTGGTGCAGGTGACGCTGGTGGTGTTCCTGATCAAGTATCGCCACAACCCAAAACGCAAGAAGGCCAAATTCATTCACGGCAACACGCGGCTGGAGATGGTCTGGACGCTGGTGCCGGCGGTGATCCTGGCGGCGCTGGCCTTCGCCAGCAAGCAGGTTTGGACGAACCTTCGGTATGCTCAGGAGAGCCCTGATTACAAGAACCCCGCGAAGGTGATGGTGATCGGACAGCAGTTCAAGTGGAACGTGCTGTATCCCGGGCCCAACAAGGAGTTCGGCGGGTACATGATCTTTCCCAAGCCGACCGATCCTCTTTGGCCGGAAGGGAAGCTGCCCAACGGGGAATACTTCAAGTATGCCAAAGTGAAAGGCCCGCGCGACTTGCCGCGCGAGACGGCGATGAACACGATCGCCAAGTACATCGACCAGATCAACCCGCTGGGCAAGGTGTACCACAAGAACGACCACGGCAATTACGTGGATGATGCCAACGGCGTGGATGATGACTGGTCGAAGACGCCGGGCCGGGCGCTGGAGGTGCCGGTGGGCCGGCCGGTGGAAGTGCATCTGACTTCCAAGGACGTGATTCACAGCTTCACGCTGCCGAATTTCCGCATCAAGCTGGACACGGTGCCGGGGATGCACGGGATGATCAGCTTCGTGGCCACCAAGACCAGCAAACAGGTGGAGGACGACACGCGGCGGCCCTATTCCGTTGATGAGATAGCGCATATGTTCCTGGTGGTGGAGAAGGATGATCCGAACGCGGCGAAGGTTCTGAGCATCATCAAGAACGAGCAGATGATCACCGAAGAGCAGGTGGCGCAGTTGAAGGCGGCGGGGATCACATCCGTGCTGGCGCATCAGCCGGGATATTTCGACATCCCCTGCCAGGAACTGTGCGGCGAAGGCCACTACACCATGCAGGGGCGGCTGATCGTGCTGTCGCAAGCGGAATATTTCGAGCGGCACGAGAAGGTCGTTCCCAAAAGTGCAAATGCGGGCGGCGGTGACGTGAAGGTCGCCTCGGCCGGCAAGTAGCGCAATTCGATGATCGGTCAGACGCAAAGTAATTCCCAATTCCAGAGCAGAACCTATGAGCACGATTTCCCACGCATCCCAATCATCCCACGGATCGCACGGCGCCGGACACGGCGACAGCCACGGCGGCGGGCACGGGCCGGAACTGGGCTTTTTGAAGAAGTTTGTTTTCTCGGTGGACCATAAGACCATCGGGATTCAGTTCCTGTTCCTGGGGCTGATCTTCATGGTGGTGGGCGGGTTGCTGGCGATGTTGATACGCTGGCAGTTGGCCTGGCCATTCGACAAGACCCACCCCGTGCCTGTCCTCAGCACGCTGCTGTGGGAATCGGTTGACGCGGAGGCAAAACTGGGGAGCATCTCGTCGCTTAACGCCGAAACGGGCGATGTGGTCGTCAGGGGAATCGCCGCCGGAAGCATTAAGGTGAACGATTCCGTCAACATCGGCCCTGACGCCCAGAAAGATTTTCTGTCGGGGGCGAAGGTGACGGCGGTGGACGGCGACACCGCAACGATTCACTTCGACATTCCCGATGACGCCGAGCAGATG
This sequence comes from Tepidisphaeraceae bacterium, assembly GCA_036744635.1. Classification (GTDB taxonomy): domain Bacteria; phylum Planctomycetota; class Phycisphaerae; order Tepidisphaerales; family Tepidisphaeraceae; genus DAIOHQ01. Next base: position 11,292 of record DAIOHQ010000006.1, read on the forward strand.
CCCAAGGCCGACATGAGCGCCTGGGGCAAGCGCGTGCCCGGGGGGATGCCGCCGGACTTTTACGGCATGGTCTTCACCATGCACGCGTCGATCATGATCTTTTTCGTGATCATCCCCCTGCTGGTGGGAACGTTTGGAAATTACCTGATTCCGATCAAGATCGGCGCGGGGGACATGGCGTTTCCGTTTTTGAACGGAATGGCGTTCTGGTCGGCGGTGCCGGCCGGGGCGATCATGATCGCGGCATTCTTTCTGCCCGGCGGAGGCGCGGTGGCGGGATGGACGAGCTATCCGCCGCTGAGCGCGCGGTGGAATCCGGGGAACGAAAAGAAGCTTGACTACATGATCGTTGAAGGGCCATTGGACCACGTTGGAAATTTCTTGCGCGCGCACGGGACAGAGGCCGCCTTCCGTTCAGGCACCACTTCGGTCAAATATCTGGCTCCTTTGAACAAGGCGGTTTCGGCGACAGAACGTAATCTCCGGGAACTTGGCTATACCAACATTGAAACGAAATGGATTGAGCAGGACGCATCCGCCGAGGTCTCGGCAACCGGGGAATCAAGCCGAACCGCGAAGCTGATATTTGTTCAATCACGAGATCCCAACAAGAAGCTGACGTATGACGGCACGGCAAGTGTGAACGTTCTTCGCGCCGGAAGGCCTGATGTCGACGCGAGTACGCTTCTTATCAGCACTCTCCATGAGAATGGGTGGCAGGGAACCTGGCCGACTTCGCCGCTGATCACCAACTTCCTGGCGCTGTTGCTGATGTTCGGGTTTATCTGCGCCTATTACATCCGGCTGGGGAACAAGACCGCCAATGCGCTCGTTGGGACAGTTCTTTCGCTGACCGCGGCGTATTTCGCGCTTCTGGGCGTGCAGCGGGCGGCGTTTGACGGGCAGAGCTGCTGGTTCCTCGCCCTCATCTGGCTGGGGTTCTCCAGCTTGATGGGCGCGGTGAATTACCTCACCACCATCATCAAGCTGCGCTGCCCGGGAATGACCATGTTCCGCCTGCCGCTGAGCGTCTGGTCGCTGTTCATCACCTCGATATTGGTTCTGCTGGCGACGCCGGTGCTGGCCAGCGCGCTGACGCTGAACCTGCTGGATCACCACCACCTGACCAGCTTTTTCGAACCGTTCAACTGGACGCTGAGCAACGTGCCGCAGGAAAACTCCGGCGGCGGGTATCCGCTGCTGCACCAGCACCTGTTCTGGTTCTATTCCCACCCGGCCGTCTACATCATGATTTTGCCGGCGATGGGCATGGTCAGCGATATCCTGGCGGTTGGGGCGCGCAAGCCGATCTTCGGGTATCGGCCGATGGTGTATGCGATGGCCGGCATCGCCTTTCTGGGATTCATCGTCTGGGCGCATCACATGTTCCAGAGCGGCATGAACCCGACGCTGGGCACCACCTTCGCCGTCAGCACGATGTTCATCGCGGTGCCGTCGGCGATCAAAACCTTTAACTGGCTGGGGACGCTGTGGGGCGGCAACATCCGCTTCACCACCGCGATGTGCAACGCCATCGCCTTCGTGGCGATGTTCGTGATCGGCGGGCTGTCGGGCATCTTCATGGCCTCGACGCCGGTGGACGTGTTCATCCACGACACCTACTTTATCGTCGCCCATATTCACTATGTGCTGTTCGGGGGAAGCATGTTCGGCATCTGGGCGGCGATCTACTTCTGGTACCCAAAGATGTTCGGGCGGATGATGAACGAGAAGCTGGGAATCATTCACTTTGTGCTGAGCTTCATCTTCTTCAACTGCACGTTCTTCCCGATGCACATTCTGGGAATCGGAGGACTGCCGCGGCGCTACGCCGCCTTCGACGCCTACAAGACCTTCGCGCATTTTCACCCGATGAACATGTTCATCAGCATGAGCGCATTCGGCCTGGGGCTGTCGCAGATTCCGTTCATCATCAACTTCATCGGAAGCTGGATCTGGGGGCCCAAGGCGCCGCGCAATCCCTGGGAGGCGACCACGCTGGAATGGACGGACGCGGACAGCCCGCCGATCCATGGGAATTTCGACCACGTGCCGGTGGTGCATCACGGGCCGTATGAGTACAGCTCGCCGCTGGTCGAGGAAGACTGGTTGGCGCAGACGCGATATGTGGAAGGCGCTGAGGAGTTCGCGGCGGCGCAGAAGCATTGATTGCGCGGTACTTTTCGCGTTGTCATTCTGAGACTGAGGTACTCCGAAGAATCTGGATGGATCAGCAGTTGAGGCTAGATCCTTCGGAGTACCTCAGGATGACAGATCATGTGGGGGAAGTTGAGTTTGCAGGCTGAAACGAATTGTGAGCCATTTGCCGTACGAAACTCCGCCCGCGCCTGGCCAGCCGCGCTATCACCGCGCGCTGCATGTGCTGGCGCTGCTGACGGCTTGCGCGACGTTTCCGCTGATCTTTATGGGGGGGCTGGTGACGAGCCATCAGGCGGGGATGTCAGTGCCGGATTGGCCGAACAGTTATGGGTACAACATGTTCCTGTTCCCGCCGCGGCTGTGGATCGGCGGCATCTTATATGAGCACACGCATCGGCTGATGGGGACGGTGGTGGGGTTGCTGTCGATTTTGCTGGCGGCAGTGGCCTGGCGGGTGGAAGAGCGGCGCCCGGTGCGCTGGCTGGCGATTGGAGTTCTCGGTGCGGTGATATTCCAGGGGGTGCTGGGCGGCTTGCGAGTCGTTCTGGTGAAACTCGATCTGGCCATCGTCCACGCGTGTTTCGCGCAGGCATTTTTCTGTTTGGCCGCGCTGGTAGCGCTGGTGACATCGCGGGGGTGGATTGAGCGCTCACAGCGGCAAGAAGCGAATCTCGCTGGCAGGGGAAGGGCGCTGGTGCGATTGGCGATCGTGGCCGTCGTGATGGTTTATCTGCAACTTGTGGTGGGCGCGGTGATGCGGCATTACCAGGCGGGGCTGGCGATTCCGGATTTTCCGCTGTCGTACGGGAAGGTTTTGCCGCCGACGGATGCGGCCGCTCTACAGGCGGCCAACGCGATGCGTCATGCGGATGTGACGCTGAATCCTGTGACGATAGGGCAGGTTTGGATTCATTTTGCCCATCGCATTGGGGCGCTGCTGGTGACGATGGTGATTGTGGGATTGGCTGGGGTAGTCATCCGCAAGCATCGAAAGCAACCGGAATTGATGGGGCCGGCGATAATTCTGGTAATCCTTCTGATCGCCCAGATCACGCTGGGAATAGTGACGGTCTTGTGGCGCAAGCCGGCGGACGTTGCCAGCGCGCACGTGGCCGTGGGAGCGCTGGTGCTGCTCACCGCGTTTGTCCTGTGCGTTCGCGCGATCCGGTTAGATGGAATGACGTCGGCGGCGATAACCGTAGCACCTCACTTGGAAGGATCGCGGACGGGACGCCCGCGCGGCATTACGTCGGGTGATGAGTCGTTTTCGCCGGTTCAATCCTCGACCTCGCAGGCGTCGGCATGAAACCTCCGAGTGATATTCTCGACTTTGGCGACGGAAGCATGGCAATGCCTTCGCCGCTGCTGGTGCGCCGGCCGCGGGCGAAGGTGGGGTGCCTGCGCGACTTTTATGAAATCACCAAGCCGCGGATGAACTTCCTGGTGGTGGTCAGCACGATGGTGGGGTATTACATGGCCTGCCGCGGGGCCATCAACCTCGCCCATCTGGCCGCGACCCTCGTCGGCACCGCGTTGACCGCCGCCGCCGCGTCGATCTTTAACCAGGTCATCGAGAGCAAATATGATGCGCTGATGCCGCGGACGATGGATCGGCCACTGCCGACCGGGCGGATCGCGCCGCGTGAGGCGATTGTGCTGGCGGGCATGCTCACCCTGGCCGGCATCGGCACGCTGGCGCTCAGCGTCAACGGCCTGACCGCGCTGCTGGGGGCGTTTACGCTGGTGAGTTACATCGGCATCTATACCCCGATGAAGCGCTGGTCCACGCTGAACACCGTGGCCGGCGCCGTTCCCGGCGCGCTTCCCGCGGTGATGGGATGGACGGCGGCGCATGGGTCGCTTTCGCCCGGGGCACTGGCGCTGTTCGGCATCATGTTTTTCTGGCAGATGCCGCATTTCCTGGCCATCGCCATCCTCTATCGCAAGGATTACGCGGCCGGGGGATTCAAGATGCTGCCGGTGGTCGACCGCGGGCTGCAGGTGACCAGCCGGCAGATTATTCTCTACGGCCTGGCGCTGATCCCGGTGTCGCTGCTGCCGGTCGGCCTGCAGATGACCGGGGCGATCTACTTCACCGCCGCGGTCTTGTTTGGCGCGGCGTTCCTTACGTTTGGAATTTCCTGCGCGATCTCCAGGCGGCGGGTGGATGCCCGCAAATTATTCTTCGCGTCAATCGTGTACCTGCCGCTGCTGTTTGCGGTGATGATGATGGATAAGGCGGCATGAAGCAGCACCTCTCGACAGCTTCCGGTAATATGCGCTCCGCGCAACGTCCCGGCTTCTGGTGCGCGAAGCGCACCCTACGAGGGGTTCTCGGATTCACTATCCTGAGTGGCTTGATTGGCGGTTGCGGCGACGGGACGGCGACATCGGTCGTCAATGAGTCGGCTTCCGCAGGCGCATCCAACGCCGCGCCGGCAATGCCCGCGGTCCGAGGCGAGGGCATCATCCGCGGCAAGATCATATTCACCGGCAGCAAACCAAAAGAGATCAAGATCGACAACTCCCAGTGTACCGGGCACGCCAAACCGATCATCGACGAGACCATCGTCGTGAACGACAACGGCACGCTGCGAAACGTATTCGTCTACCTGGAAGGCGCTGGTGAGGCGCCATTTGCCGGCGGCAAAGACGTGTTGATCGATCAGGTGGATTGCCAATACGTCCCTCACGTCATCGGCGTGCAGGTGGGACAGACGGTGCGGGTGCGCTCCAGCGACGACACCTTGCACAACGTCCATACCCTGTGCGAAAAAAACGCCTCTGATAACCTTCCGATGACCCGGGCAGGCGCGGAAAAGAAGTTGAAATTCAAGAGCGCGGAGTTCATCCACGCCAAGTGCGATGTGCATCCATGGATGAGTGCATATATCGGAGTTTTCGACAATCCGTTTTTCGCCATTAGCGGCGGCGACGGCACGTTTGAGATCAACGGTATCCCCGATGGCCAATACACGCTGGTGGCCTGGCACGAACACTACGGCCAGCAGAAGCAGGAAGTTACCGTCGCCAAGGCGGCGCCGGCGGAGAGCGAGTTTACGTTTAGAAGTGAGTAAGGCTGTTCACAACGCGGCGGAGGACGGGCCAATGAGTACATTGCCCCATGGCAGACAAGAATGTCTGCCCCACCCAGAGAGAAGGGCAGGGCAGACAAGAATGTCTGCCCCACCGAAAGAACAGCCTGTAAAGCATCCTTGAAAGGAGCAGCAGTGTCCGAGTCCATTTTAGAGCACGGCTACATTCCCGAAGAACACGCGCCCGATCCGGTTTTCAGCCACGGCGATCCGACGCCGCCGGGCAAGGTGGCGATCTGGCTGTTCCTGGCCAGCGAAATCATGTTCTTCATCGGCATCCTCGGCACTTACATCATCCTGCGCAGCGGTTCGCCGGAAATCTTCGCCAGCAGCGCCCTGACGCTCAACAAGAAACTGGCCGCCCTCAACACGCTGGTGCTGATCTTCTCCAGCCTGACGATGGCCCTGTCGGTGGATGCGGCGCAGAACGGCAACCGCAAGAAGCTGTCGCTGTGCCTGCTGATCACCTTCCTGATGGCGTGCGGCTTCATGGTGATCAAGAGCATCGAGTACTACGACAAGTTCATCCATCACACCATCGTCACCAGCGACGCCGACGGCAACGAGTATGTCTATGATGGCCACGTCCACGAATCGAACGCCGAGGAAGTGGTGCTGGAAGGCCGGCGCATGGTGGTCTCGCCGGAGAAATTTTTCGACATCCATCTCATCAGCAACCATGACATCGAAGAGATGAATGACAAGACCGGCGGCGCGTCGAAAGACGCAGAATACCACCTGCCGCAATCGACCATCCGCCAGGACATCACCTATGGCCCGTGGAAGAACATGTTCTTCGGCGCCTACTTCGCGTTGACCGGCGTACACGGCCTGCACGTGCTGGGCGGCATGATCTGCCTGGGCATCCTGCTGATCCAGTCGCTGCGCGGCAAGATCTTCGCCCCGGCCACGGAATACGTCGGGCTGTACTGGCACTTCGTCGATCTGGTCTGGATTTTCTTGTTCCCGCTGCTTTACCTGATATAGTCGCTTTGCCGATCACCATTACGGAGAAACCCATGGCCTCTGCCAACCCGGCGAGAATCCCCGAAGAACCGCACGATGTCAGCCGCCCGCTGCCGCACCACAAGGTGAACTACATCGCCGTGTTCGTGACGCTGGTGGTCCTCACGCTTGCCACCGTCAGCGTGGCGATGCTGAACATCCACAACGAATTGGTGAAAATTCTGCTGGCGCTGTTCATCGCGTCGGTGAAGGCCGCCGCGGTGTGCATCTATTTCATGCACCTGAAATTCGAGGGCAAACTCATCTACTTCATCCTGATCGTGCCGCTGCTCTTGTGCGTGCTGATTATCTGCGCCCTCATTCCCGACATCGTGCGCGGCCCGGCCTTCAACGACATCGGCGGCATGTTCCTGAAGATGCTGGGGAAATGAGCGCTGCTCCCGATCAACCAGATGCTTCCGCCCAAGCCATGGTAGCGATCCATGGCGTGGTGCATCGCTACGGAGACCGGTTCGCATTAAACGGCGTCAGCCTGACGGTGCAAACCGGCGAGATTTTCGGCTTCCTCGGCCCCAATGGCAGCGGCAAGACCACCCTCTTTCGCATCCTGTCCACCCTGATCGCGCCGACCGAAGGCGAAGTGCGGATGATGGGGCTGGACCTGCGCAGCCAGCGCGATGAGATCCGCCGGCACATCGGGGTGGTATTTCAATCCCCTTCGCTCGACAAGCAGCTCACCGCTGAAGAAAACCTGATGCACCAGGGCCATCTCTATGGCCTGCGCGGCGCGGAGCTGCGCGGGCGCATCGGCGAAATGCTCGCCCGCGTCGGCCTGGCCGAGCGCCCCCGCGAGCGTGTCGGCCAATTCAGCGGCGGCATGCGCCGGCGCGTCGAGCTGGCCAAGGGGCTGCTCAACCGCCCGCGCATCCTGCTGCTGGACGAGCCCAGCACCGGCCTCGATCCCGGCGCGCGGATCGACCTGTGGCGCTATCTTCGCGAAATCCAGGGAAACGAAGGCGTGACCATTCTGCTCACGACGCACCTGATGGAGGAGGCCGAGCACTGCTCGCGGCTGGCGATCATGGATCGCGGCCGCCTCGTCGCCTGCGACACGCCGGCCGCGTTGAAGCAGCGCATCGGCGGCGACGTCATCACCCTCAGCAGCGCGCAGCCGCAGGCGCTGGTTCAGGCCCTGCGGGAAAAGTTTTCCGTCGAGGCCGACCAGATCGAGCAGACCGTGCGCCTGCAGCGGCAGCGCGGCCACGAGTTCATCCCGCAGCTCGTTGAGGCGCTGCCGGGAATGATCGATTCCATTTCGCTGGGAAAACCCACCCTCGAAGACGTTTTCATCCGCGCCACCGGCCACGGATTTGTGGATCAATTGTGAATGCGCTGGCGGCTTGTGCCGGGGCCGTCGAATCCGCGGCATAGGTTCATGCGGGCTTGGCGGCGATGCGAATCATGTAATTCGCCACCGCCAGTTGCAGCGAATTATCCTCATGCGCCTGCACGCCGTGATTCAGCTCATAGTAGACCTGTTTTCCATCCCGCCGATTCCCGATCAGATTGCTCATGCGCAGCAGTCCAAGATGATGGCTCACCGTCGGCTGGGGAAGCTTCAGTTCAGCGCACAGGCTGCTGACGTTGCGCTCCCCGTGGGCCAGAAGCATGAGGATGTTCAGGCGGGTCTTGTCCGACAGAAGGCGAAACACCGATGTCAGTTGTTCCAGATCCTGTTCTCTTATGCTTGGGCCACGGCGCACCATAGGACATCCTTCCCTTTCATGCTCAATCGCCGAAATCGGCGAGGTCGTCAGTCGGGTTGGCAAACCCCGCAAATGATTTGTATGCACGATGGAAACGAAACGCAAACGATTAAACAGTGCTCCATAACTGCATCTGACAATATTTTGCTCTCATTTGCTTCGATTGCACTTTTCACTGCCAGGCAGGTTCGCGGGAGAATCACAAATCACCACCGCCGAGGTGCGGATTTGTTCGCCACAACGGCGGGGCTCCCCAGACGGGGCCATTCCGCAGCCGCGTGCGGCTTGACGATGGCGGCGGGAAAACTACAATCGAGCCTTGAAAATCAGTACGCCCGGGGCCATGGTCTAACGGGATGACGGCTGAATCGCATTCAGCAAATCGGGGTTCGATTCCCCGTGGCTCCATGAGCAACCCCTGTCTTGCAGGGGTTTTTTTATCTTCTCGTTCATTGCGCCAACCGTCACAAGGCATGAGAATTTGCGTTCCTTCGCCATCCAGGGAGTATTTTCATCATGGGCAATCAACTCAACTGGGGCATTCTGGGAACGGGTTCCATCGCGGGAGTGCTGGCGGATGCAATCAACGCATCCAAGACCGGCACGCTGCTGGCGGTGGGCAGCCGTTCACAGGCCAGCGCTGACAAGTTCGGCGACAAGTACAAGGTGCCCAAGCGCTACGCCTCCTACGATGCCCTGCTGGCCGACCCGCAGGTGCAGGCGGTTTACATCTCCCTGCCCAACCACCTGCACGCGGAATGGACGATCAAATGCGCCGAGGCGGGCAAACATATTCTGAATGAAAAACCCTTCTCCACCAACCACGCCGAGGCGATGGCGATGATCGAGGCCGCCCGCCGCCATGGCGTCTTCCTGATGGAAGCGTTCATGTATCGCTGCCATCCGCAGACCAGGAAGCTGGTGGAGCTGATCAAAAGCGGGCAGATCGGCGAGGTGCGGGTGATCCAGTGCCATTTCTCCTGCGAATTTGGGATGAAGCTGGAGAACATCCGGCTGAAAAACGAAGCGTCGGGCGGAGGAATCACCGACGTCGGCGCCTATTGCATGTCGATGGCGAGGCTGCTGGCCGGGGCGGCGATCGGCAAGGATTTTTCCGAGCCAACCGAGGTCAAAGGCACAGGGCACATCGGAGTGCAAAGCCGGGTGGATGAGTACGCGGTGGCCTCGCTGAAGTTCCCCGGTGAAATCCTGGCGAATCTGCTGTGCGGCAATCAGGTGTACAGCCCAAACCTGGTGGCGGCCTGGGGGACGAAGGGACATATCATCGTCAACAATCCCTGGTTTCCCGGCAATGAGAAGGGTCAGGCGACCATCATTCTGCACAAGGCCGGCGAGACCGAAGAAATCGACGCCCACGCCGATCGTAAGCTGTACGTGATCGAGGTGGACACGGTGGCGGAGAACATCGCCAAGAGGCAGGCCCCCTCGCCGTGCATGACCTGGGAGGACAGCCTCGGCCAGATGAAGGCCTTGGACCGCTGGCGGGGAGAGGTGGGGTTGGTCTATGACTCTGAGCGCACCTGAGCGACTGGCCGATTCCGCGCCGCCCGCGCCGGTCCAGGCGATGGCCGATGTCTTTATTGAATTTCCCCGGCCAGTTCCGCAATCGAGACCTCCCGCTTCTCCATCGCCGCACGTTCGGCTGCAAACACTGGGAGCACCGCCCGCACCCCATCGTCCAGCGATGGGCTGGGCTCGCCGCGGCCATGAATGGCATTGTACCAGTTGACCAGCCCCGCATACGTCTCGCCAGGGGAGGTCGGCACCTCCACCGTTACCCGCGGTTCGGGCATCTTCGCCAACCGCCTCTGGTACCACGCCTTGTTCAGGTGGGTGTCGAAGTACAGGTTGCCATCGGTTCCGAATATCCGGAACTCATAGAAGAACGCGGTGGTATGATAGGCGTTGATGGTGCCGATCATGCCGTTCTGGTGCCGGCACAACACGTTGGCCGCATCGGCCGTTTGGGTCCGGGGATTTGCGTCGTAACGCATCATCGCCGACACCGCTTCGACCGGCCCGAAAAGATGTGACAGAAAATGGAAGCTATGTACGCCGCACTGAAAGAGCATTCCCCCTGGGTTCTTCGACGGCAGCCCGCGCCAGTCGCCGGGCTTGAGCACCAGCCCGCCGGAATGTGAGACATTCTCCTCGTAGCAGACCACCGTGCCCAGCTTGCCTTCGGCAATATACCGCTGCGCCACCATCATCAGCGGATGAGCGGGCAGGTGCGCGTGTCCGACACCCACCACGGCCTTGGTCTCCCGCTGTGCCTGGCGCAGCGCCCGCACCTCCGCCACGCTGGTACACAGGGGCTTTTCAATGAATACGTGCAGCCCCGCCCGCATTGCCGCGATGGCCAGGGCGGCGTGGCTGTCGGCGCCGGTGGAGATCACGAACGTGCAGCGTCCAGGTCACCTTGCCGTCGGGACTGTTGGCGGGTTCATCGACGATGCGCAAATGGTCCGGCGCCCGCCACTGGAAGGTGCGGACGTCCAGTGGCCGCCGATCCACCGGAATCGGTTGGTCGCGGAGGGGCGCTATCTGCCAGGAATGAACTGGGATGCGGCAGCGGATGGTGACAACGTCGTCCAGTCGCTGACATTGATCAACCTGATAGGGGACGCGGTCGAAGTATTGCATCGGGATTCGGCCGGGGTAGCCCAGCACGCTATGGCCCTCGTGGGCGAATTTCAACCGGCCGTCGCCCAGTTCCGAATCAGCGCAGATCAGCCGCCCGCGGCACCACCACCAGAAGCTGCCCTGGTCGAGGTGATAGTGTCCCCAGAATTCGCCGCAACGAACGACTAGAAGACTTTCGTCGGCTGTTCCCTGCCCCTCTCGCGCAACCGCGCCATATCCGGGCAGGTGGAGGAGCGCGGGCAGTGTAGGGTGGGCGTACTCGCCCACCGTCTTGCCGTGGTGGGCGAGTACGCCCACCCTACCGCGCTGCGGACTGTCCACTTCGTCCGGGACCAGCAGCGGGCTGAAAACGTTGGCCTGGAGCGAAGGCGGATCAGTGAGTTGGCTGCCCGTTTCGTGCCAGGCCCACAGATAGGTTTCACGCTCGGCCGGACAGAGCGTCGCCAGCCAGCCAAACAGAAAACTGTAGTCATGGTGCTTGTAGGGATGGTCTCCGATGGCGGGCGCAGGCCGGCCCGAGATTGCGGGCGGCCACGGGATTGCCCAGCGGCTGCAGGTATCCGCCATCCACCAGCCCCTCATGAAATCGCCGCAGGGTATCGAGCATCCACTGCCGGGCGGCTTGAAAGTCACCCTTCCAGAAGGGTTGCTCGCCGGCGAGCTGCAGCTGACGCCGGACGCGTGCCAGGGCATTTTCAAAGTCGCCGCCGTCGCCGAAGCAGAAATGTGTCGGCCGAGAGAGCGGTGTCCGCCGTGCCTGCCGGCGATAGGCCAATTGCCGCTCCGGCCGGGCAAAACCGTGGCGGGCGATCTGCCGCGCCGGCCAGGCCGCATATCCCTCTTTGGGCTCGAGGTACGCGATGTTCTTCACTTCGAGTTTCAGCGCCACCGCCGCCGGCACGTGCGCCAGCAAAAAGCTGCGCCGGGATCTGTGGGCGGGCGCGGGTGCGGCGGAAATCCGAATCCCGTCCGCATCCCCTTTTGCGGCCAGGCAGCCGGGAGCGCGCCACTTGCCCGGGCGGATGGCCAGCATGCCCGAGCACATCTGCTGCTTCTCCACCAACAACCAATCTCGTAGATCGAACAACTGGCCGTGCTGCGTGAACGCCCCAAGCCGAAGGCTGGCAGACCCTACCGGCTGGCTGACGATCGAAAGCTGCTTGTGCGTGTGAGCGATCGTTCCGGGAAAATGAAACTCCCAGGCGCTGGGGATCGCGCTGGCATATTCGACGACCTCGATGATCGGCTCATCCGCAACACTTCGCAGCCGCATCGCCCACCGCTGCCGGTGGTTGTCCACATCAGGCTCGAAATCCAAGGCCAGATGAAGATCGCGTGCGCCGCCGGCGCTCTGCTCAAACGTGCTGCGAACCGGCCGGCCGGCGAACGAAAACGATCCGACCGCCCAGACACCGGCCGGCGATGTGAACTCCAATTCCAACCGCGATTCGGCCGGATTGCCGGGAACCTCCCCCAGCCGCACCGACACCCGAAGGTCATATTCATGCGACATGGTAAAATCTTGCGCGCCCACTGTTGGCCTTTCCGATTAAACATCGCTCCGACGCTGACATCCTGTATGATTGTCAAGATTGGGATCGATTTGGAAAGCAGATCAGGTGCTGTGACTTGGCAACTCAGATTGTGAGCATAAGAAGCGCCCAGCTTGCGCCTCTTCATGTATTCATGTTTTCATGTTTCGGAAGGAACAGGCGACGAGGTCGAATGAGAAAGTCAAAATTCCCATCGCCGGCGGTATTTGCATTCCTGGCGCCGAACCTGGCCGGATTCCTTCTGTTTACCCTGCTGCCGGTCGTGCTGTCGCTCTGGATGGCCTTCACCAATTGGAGCCTCAAGCCCGCCGTCAAATATCGCTTCCTGGGGCTGCGAAACTTCAACGACCTGCTGGGCGTCCGCCCCTTGAACGGGCCGCATCCGGGGCTCGGGTGGGCGTACCTCGCTTGTGCAATCGGACTGCTCGTTGGCGCGGCCGGGCTGTTGTGGGCGAACCTCTCGCGCTGGCGCGGCGCCAGGTTCGGCGGGGTGATTCTCGCCGTCCTGGGAACACTCACCATCCTCCTGGATATCAACATCTCACCATCGGCGGGAGTCTTGATCGGTGGATTCGCCGCGCTGGTCTGCGGCATTGCGGCGATGAGCAGTGATGCCGACTGGCGGCCGGGGATCGGGACAATCCCGGCCGTTCTGGTCACCATAGGCGCCGCGGGCCTGTGGCTGCTGAACCGCCCGATGTGGGATGCCTACGAGGCGCGGGATGAGCGGTTCTGGCAGTTCCTCTACAACACCATCTATTTGATGCTGGGGATTCCGTTCGCAATCGCCGGCTCGCTGGCGCTGGCGCTGCTGGTGAATGATGAGCTTCCGGCACGGGGAGCGGGGGGAGCGCGGGGGTGGACGCGGCGGATAATCGCCAGCGCGAGTTGGATGCTTGGCGGGGTTGCGGCGTTCGCGATCTTCTGGATGGTGGGCCGCCATAACTTCGCGGCGCTGGCCGGCATCCTCTTTTTCGTCGCAGCCCTTGGGACGTTTTTCGGCGTCGTCGCCTTCCGCACCCTCTTCTACCTGCCGACCTTCACCGCCGGCGTGGCATTGATGATCCTGTGGAAAGCGCTCTACAACCCGGATGTCGGGCCGATCAATGCTGCGCTGTCCGGATTCTTCTCGGCTTTTGGGTCGGACGCCAAGCCCCCCAACTGGCTGGGCAGCGTCACCTGGGCCAAGCCGGCGCTGGTCTTCATGGGCGTCTGGACCGCAATCGGCGGGACCAACATGCTGCTCTACCTGGCCGGCTTGTCCAACGTCCCCCGCGAGCTGCTCGATGCCGCGGAGGTGGATGGCGCCAACCGCTGGGCCCGCTTTCGCCATGTGACCTGGCCGCAGCTCGCCCCCACCACCTTTTTCATCTCCATCATCTCCATCATCGGCGGGTTTCAGGGCGGGTTCGAGCAGGCCCGGGTGATGACCGGCGGCGGCCCGGCCGGCTCTACCACCACGCTGAGCTATTACATCTACAACAAGGCTTTTCAGGAGCTCGATCTTGGATATGCCGCCGCCATCTCCTGGGTGCTCTTTGCCGTCATCTTCACCGCCACCGCCCTCAATTGGCGCTTCGGCAAGGAACTCGAGGTGGGCTCATGAAGAGTAAGCGCAACCCTTGGTTCCTGCGTTTCACAGCCCTGTGCCTGCTGGGATTCACCATCGGCATCCCGTTCTTCTGGATGACCAGCGCCTCGTTCCAATCCCGCCGGGAGGTCGATGAAGTCCACCTCGTCCCGCAGTCACCAACAGGCGCAAACTATTCCGTCCTGCTCAACCTTGCACCCGATCCCGTCTTCGGCAAAAAACTCGACCTGCACTTCGGCCGGTGGTATTTCAACAGCCTGTTCATCGCCTGCGAAATCACCGGGCTGCAGGTCTTCACCAGCGCGATGGCGGCCTACGCCTTTGCCCGCATGCGCTGGAAAGGGCGCGATCTGGTCTTCGTGCTCTACCTCGCCACCATGATGGTCCCCGGCGTCGTCACCATGATCCCCAACTTCCAGGTCATGGTCTGGCTGGGGCTTCTCAACACCTACCATGGCCTAATCATTCCAGCCGCGTTCAGCGCCTTCGGAACTTTTTTGCTACGGCAATTCATGCTGTCGATTCCCACCTCATTGGACGAGGCGGCGACCATCGACGGCGCCAGCCACTGGCGGATTTTCTGGGAGGTGATCCTGCCGCTGGCCCGTCCGGGCCTGATCGCGCTTGCCATCATCACCTTCCTGGGCGCCTACCAGTCCTTCTTCTGGCCATTGATTATGCTCAACGAGGAACACCTTTACCCGATGTCGGTGGGTCTCTTGGCGCTTGACTCCAGCTACGGCCGGCAGACCGAACTGATCATGGCGGCGGCCGCCCTCAACATGACGCAGCCGGCTGCCTCCAAGCTGCTGCGCGA
>DAIOHQ010000006.1:25913-45072 GCA_036744635.1 Tepidisphaeraceae bacterium
CCGCCCTCAACATCGTCCCGCTGATCCTCCTGTTCATCCTCTTCCAGAAATACCTGGTCAAGGGCCTGCAACTGGGCGGGGTGAAAGGGTGAAGCGATGAAACTCTTTTTCGCCATCGTCGCCGTCGTCTGCCTCACGCTCTACGCGCTCGCGCAGACGACTCTGCCAACGGCGAAGCAGGAAGATCATGTCGTGCGCCTGCGCTGGGCGACCGATCCCAATCCCGCCCGCGCCGTCCAGACCGGCTTGTTCAACCGCACCCACCCCGGCATTGAAGTCATCGTCGATCCCGGCCTGGGCGGCGATCAGACCAAGCTGATCGTCCAGTGCGCCACCGGCACCGGTCCGGATCTGATTGACCTTTACAGCGTGCAGCAGACCTACACGCTGGTGCAGGCCGGCGTCCTGCTCGATTTGACTCCCTTCGCCTCGGCGATGGGATTCGGGCCGGAAAACACCTACCCCGCCCTGCACGGCGCCCTGGTGATCGAGGGGAAGCAATACTGCTTTCCCTGCAACGCCTTCGGCGATGCCATCATCTACAACAAGGCGATCTTCGACGATCATGGCGTCCCCTACCCGCGGCAGGGGTGGACCTATCAGGATTTCATCGCGGCCAGCGGGCGCATCCTCCACGACCCCTCAAAAAGCGGGCAGAAGCACTATGCCTTTGCCAATTATCAGAACGTCGGCTTTGTGCTGAACCTGCTGATTGGCCACGGCGGGCATCTTTTCTCACCGGATGGCCTGACCTCAAAGCTGGATTCACCCGAAGCCATCGCGGCCATGCGCCTCTATGACGACATGGTACACCTCCACAAGGTGGTCCCCAGCGCCGGCGAATTGGCCGGCCTTTCCTCCGCCGGCGGATGGGGGAACGCCGGCTTGAACCTCTTCTCCGACGGGCGGGGAGCGATGATCTGCATCGGCCGCTGGTACATTGTGCAGCTTCAGAGTTATCCCGGACTGGGCGAGCATCTGGCCTCTGCACCGGTGCCGCGTGTCGATGGCCTGGGCTCAATGGTCGTGGCCGGCACCCGTGCCTCGGGCATCAATGTCAGAAGCCCCCACCGTCAGGAGGCGATGCAGTTCCTGCAATACCTCGCCAGCCCGCAGTACGGCCGGCTCATCGTGGAGGATGGCGACGCCCTCCCTCCCAATCCCGCCCTCGCCCGCTCCGGCAAGGATCTGGTCAACGCCGTCATGCCCGACCCCGCCTTTCACCAGACCTTCGTGGACGCTATGAAAAATTCCCGCCCGCTGGACACCAGCCCGTTCATCGACGCCAACCTGGTATCGCAGTGGGCCGCCGAGCGCATCGAGCAGGTGGAGAACCGCATCGTCGGCCCGGAAGATGCCATGCGCAGCCTGGCCGGCGAGATCAACCGCAAGATCCGCCTGGACCTGCAGCGCCGCCTCGACCTTCAGAAAAAGTTTCAGCAAGTCAGGGGGAGGCCTTATACTGAGGATTGGAAGTGATAGAAGGAGTTCCATGAGCATCAACGTCGGCATCGTCGGACTGGGATTTCCCGGACAACAGCACACCAAATCGCTGGCATCCCTGCCGGGGGCCAAGATCGCCGCCTTCGCCGATCTCGATGCAGGGCGGGTCGGCAAATTCGCCGCGGAGCACCACGCCCGCGCCTATTCCGACTGGCGGCAGATGCTGGAGGGCGAGCCGGCCCTCGACGCGGTGATCCTCGCCACCCCCGCCAAGGTGCGCCTTGAGCCCATCGCCGCCATCTGCGACCGCGGCGTCGCCCTCTTCTGCGAGAAGCCGCCGGCGGTGGACATGAAGACCGCCTGGGAGGCGGCAGCCCTGATCCGCCGCGCTGGCATCATCAACTCCGTCGGCTTCCAATTCCGCTGGTCACCCCTGGCCGGGCGCATGCGCGAGATGATTTCCGCCCGGCCGCGGCTGTTCGCCCGCATCGTCGTCGCCTGGCCGGTCTTCAGTTGGGTGCGCCAGGGCGGCGCCCCGATCTATCTCTACGAAAAGGCCAAGTGCGGCGGGCCGCTCATCGAGCAGGCCATCCACTATCAGGATGTGCTGCGCTACATCACCGCCGATGAGCCGATTGAAGTGATGGCGATGGGAGAACTCGGCCGTACCGAGCCGAGGGGGGGGCAGCAGGGCCGCGACTGCGAGGAGACCACCGCCCTCATCGCCCGCCACGCCTCCGGCATGTTGACCAGCCATATCCACAACTGGTCGCACAATGGCACCCTGATTCAACTGCAGGTGGTCGGCGAAGACTTCGACCTCACCTGGCTGATGCCCGCCAAGGAAGGCGGCACGCTGGTGGGCACGATCGACGGCAAGGCGGTGAACGAAACCGATGCCACCGACTTCTACGCCGAGGAGATCCGCGGCTTCATCGAAGCGGTGGCCAGGAAAGACCAGACCATCCTCCGCTCCGACTATACCGACGCCTGCAAGAGCATGGCCGTCTGCCACGCCGGCGCCGAAGCCGTCTTTACCCAGACACGCACCCACGTGACCGTCGCACCTGCGGTGGGCACACCTTAGGTGAGCGATTCGGCGCGTACGCCTCTGGTGAGCACACCTGCGGTGAGCAAGGAAGCTACACCGCGGTGGCCTCATGGAATTCCTTTTTGCGGTTTGCCATCTGGGCTTTGAGGCGGGCGAGGATGCTGGAGTGCATCTGGCTGACGCGGGACTCGGAGAGGTCGAGCGTCGAGCCGATTTCCTTCATCGTCATTTCCTCGAAGTAGTAGAGGATGATGATGAGGCGCTCAGCGCGGGAGAGGCCTTTGGTGAGCAGCTCCTTGAGGTCCTTGCGCTGGATTTCGCGGATGGGATCGGCCCCGCGCTTGTCTTCCAGGACGTCGATTTCGCGCACATCCTTGTTGGAGTCGGTCTCGAACCACTTGCGCGACAGCGAGACGACGCCGACGGCGCTGGCATCCTTGGCGATCTTTTCATATTCGCTCATCGGGATTTTCAGCCGTTTGGCCAGTTCATCCGGCGTGGGGGTGCGGCCAAGCTCCACCTCGAGCTGTTTGCTGGCGCCGTCGAGCTTGTGGGAGCGCGAGCGCACCAGGCGGGGCACCCAGTCCATCGAGCGCAATTCGTCAAGGATGGCGCCGCGGATGCGCGGGGCGCAGTAGGTTTCAAACTTGACGCCGCGTTCCATGTCGAAGGCCGCGATGGCGTCCATCAGGCCGAAAATGCCGGAGGACATGAGGTCGTCCAGCTCGACTTCATCGGGCAGCTTCACGTGGATGCGCTCGGCGTTGTAGCGCACCAGATGAAGGTAGTTCTCCATCAGAATATTGCGGAGCGACTCCGCCTTGGTCTTCTTATATTCGATCCAGACATCTTTGATGTCCCGCTTGGGGGCCTTGGTCATTTTTCCTCCCGGTCCATGGGGTTGGGCGTCCTACGGTAACTTCGATGCGGCATATCCGGCGCCAGTGCTGGATAGGGGCACACCGAGTTTGCGGTTGGCCACATTGGTTTATCGGTCTTTGGTCGCGGATTCGGCCTCAGAATTTTGAAGTTTTTTCTCATGCTTTTTCAAATTTTCGTCGAGCATTTTTTGCGCCATCGATCCGACCACGAGCCCGACCACGAAAGTTCCCCCCATGGCGCACAAGGCCCGCAGGATGGTGGTCGCCAGCGTATTGTCCGCCTGCAGCCCCCCTACCAGGAGGCACATGGCGAAGACGAGGATGGCGAGTGCGGCGGCGATACGTGCGGGCATAGAGGCCTCAAAGTCGGCAGTCAGCGGTGGGCAGTCAGCAGTCTAATGCACTGCCCACTGCCGACTGCTGACTATTTCTTAAACCACCTGCTCATTCGATTCAGGAAACCTGTCGTGGCGGCCGGGGAGACGACCCCGCGCTCGATACGCATCGCCAGTTGGGCGACGCAGTGGGATGCCATGCAGCGCGGGCTGCCGATCACGAAGGGCGTGCGGCGGCGGACGGCAGTCTGCACCGCCTCATCGGCCATAACATATCCGGCGTCGAGCACGCTGACGCCGAGAAACTGTTTGGCAACCTTGGCGATGCGTTCGAGCACCACCTTGGCCTCGGCCGGGGAGCGGACCTGGTTTACCAGCAGACAGATCTGCCGGTCCGAGCCGTCGCGGCTCAGGACCTTGATCACTGCATAAGCATCGGTAATGGCGGTTGGCTCGGGCGTGGTCACCACAAGAACCTGGTCGGCGGCGCGGGTGAAGGCGAGGACGTTGGGGCTGATGCCGGCCCCGGTGTCCACGAGAATGATGTCGGTTTGCTCTTCCAGTTCTCCCATGGCGTCGATCAGGCGCTGGCGGTCGTAGTCGGTGAGGTCGGCCATGCGGGCCAGGCCGGAGGCGCCGCCGATGAGATCGAACCCGCCCGGCCCTTTGACCATCACCTCGCGCAGCTCCTTCTTGCGGGCGATCACGTGCGAAAGATTGGTGGGCAGATCGATGTTGCACAGGACGTCGGCATTGGCCAGGCCGAGATCGGCGTCGAGCAGCACGACGCTCTTGCCGGCGGCCGCGAGCTTGATCGCGAGATTGACGGCGACGTTGGATTTGCCGACGCCGCCCTTGCCGCTGGTGATGGCGATAACGCGGGCACGGGGGCGGCCGCGGGCCATCGAGCGAAGGTGGGCTGCCTGGTCTTCAATCATGAGGGTCATACG
The DNA here is from genome assembly GCA_036744635.1 of Tepidisphaeraceae bacterium. GTDB lineage: Bacteria > Planctomycetota > Phycisphaerae > Tepidisphaerales > Tepidisphaeraceae > DAIOHQ01. The sequence continues at coordinate 30,574 of DAIOHQ010000006.1, forward strand.
CCGCTTCCCATTATCAGTTGAGCGAGCCTGCGCCCGCGGCCGACCTCGATATCGTTTGGCACATCCTGTCCGGTCGTGATGTAGGACAGGGAAATGTTGAGCTTCTTCACCACGTTCAGCACCACGCCGATATGCGCGGCTTCGTCGATCTTGGTGAAGATGATCTTGTCCACGCCGACGCAGCCGAAGCGTTCGATGGCCAGCTCGACGCATTTTTCGCTGGCGGTGGTGGAGAGGACCAGGTGCGTTTCATCCGGTTTGGCGACGGCGAGAAAATTCTTCAGCTCGTTGATCTTCATCGTGTCGTTGGGGCTGCGCCCGGCGGTGTCAATGAGCACGAATTCGCATTCGTGCATTGAATCAATGGCGGCGCGCAGGTCTTCGGGATTCGAGACGACCCGCATCGGCGAGCCGATGATGTCGGCGTATTTCTTAAGCTGATCGGTGGCGGCGATGCGGTAGGTGTCGAGCGTGATCAGGCCGACGCGATGCTTCTCGCGCAGCTTCAGATTGGCCGCCAGCTTGGCGATGGTGGTGGTCTTGCCGACGCCGGTGGGGCCGACCAGGGCGACGACGTGGGTGCCGCGCGTCTTGGTGCGCACGATCGGCCCGCCCATGGGCAACAGTTTTTCCAGTTGCTCGGCGATCTTCTCGCGCACGAATGACGGCTGGGCGAGATGCTCCGGGCGGCACTGCTTCTGGATGGTCTGCATCATTTCCTGGGCCAGCTCGCTGGCCACCTGGTTCTGGACGAGCTGGAGGTAATACTCGAAGAGATCTTCGGGCACCTGCGGGGATTGCTTGTGGCGGGTCTCCACCACCAGATCCTTCACCATGGAGCGGAGCTGGGTCATTTCCTGCGACAAATTGAGCATCATCGCATTGCTGGCCGCCGGCGTCTGCAGGAGCATTCTCCCGCCGTCGATCGGATTGGCCGGCGCTTCGGTGGGCTGCGGGTTGCGCCGTTGCGCCAGGGCGGAAATCGCAGCGCCGTTGTTGGCGGGGGCGACGGCCGGCTTGATGGCGCGGCGGGGGCGATGGGCGACGTTGAGCCCGCGGCCGGCGGTGATCTCGACAATTTCCTGCCTGCGCAATCCCATCCAGCGCCGCCGCTGATAGGTGCGGGTGTGGAGGATCACCGCATCGCTGCCCATGGTGCGTTTCACCTCGGCCAGCGCCTCGGCCATGGTGGAAGCTTTGAAAACCTGCATGTTCATAAAACATTCCGATGTGTCGTCGCTTACCCTTCGATCACCAGGGAGCCACGACCAACAGACAAACGATAAACAGAAAAATCACCACCGCGGGATAGAGCCAGTTGGACTTCCAACGCTTGCGCTCCGGCGATTTTGCAATGACAGATTCCATTCCGAATTTCTCCCAGGCGCCTCGACATCCATGTCTTGGCGCTCATAGCGGCGTTATCCATTCATCCCGACCAGCGCCACCGCTTCGACGCTGATTTCGGGCACGATTTCGTTGAACGCCAGCACCGCCACGTGCGGCAGGCTGGACTCGATCATGCGGCGGAGGGCGCCGCGAATCTGCGGGCTGCACAAGATCACGGCCGAGCGCCCGGTCTGGGTCAGCTCCGTCGCCTTGGCGGCGATCTGTTGCACGATCTGCTGGGCGGTCTGCGGCGGCATGGTATTCGTCGTTCCGCGGTCGGAGCGCTCCAGGTGGCCATTGATGAGGTCTTCCAGCGCCGGATCGAGGGTCAGGCACCACAGCCGGTCGGTATCGTCGACATATTGCTTGCAGATCGTGCGGGCCAGGGCGTTGCGGACATATTCGGTGAGAATGTCGAGGTCTTTGGTGCGCGAAGCATAGTCGCCAAGGGTCTCGATGATCGTCTCCAGGTCGCGGACAGGCACGCGTTCGCGCAGGAGGTTCTGCATCACTTTCTGCAGCTCGCCCGGCTTGATCTGGGTGGGAATGACTTCTTCGATGAGAGCGGGGAGGCGCTGCTTGAGGTTTTCCAGCAGGTTCTTCATTTCCTGGCGGGTGAGCAGCTCATAGGCGTGCGACTTGACCAGTTCGGTGAGATGGGTTGCCAGCACGCTGGTGGCTTCGACCACGGTGTAATTGAGCAATTCCGCCTGGGCGCGCTGGGATTCGGTGATCCAGTATGCGGGCAGGCCGAAGGCGGGTTCGATGGTGGATTCGGCGCTGGGGATCGGACCGGACGTCGCGCCGTTGTCCATCGCCAGGAACTGCTCGGGATAGGTCACGCCCTTACCGATGGCCTGGCCTTTGATCTTGATGATGTAGTCGTTGGCGCTGAGCTGCATGTTGTCACGGATGCGGATGGGCGGGACGATGATGCCAAGCTCGATGGCGATCTGGCGGCGGATCAGCGAGATGCGGTCGAGCAGATCCCCGCCCTTGGCGGCATCGACCAGGCGCACCAGGCCGTAGCCGACTTCTAATTCCATCGTGTCGAGATCGAGCAACTTCTCGACTTTTTCCGGCTCTTTCTTCGTCGCCTCAGCGCTCTTGCGGGCGACTTCGGCTTTTGCGGTTCTATGCTCGGTGCGGGTGAGCACGAACGCCAGACCGCCGCAGCAGCTTCCGATGATCAGCAGCGGAATCTTCGGCAGACCGGTAAGGGACATCAGCATCAGGAAAGCGGCGGCGATGATCAGCGCCTTGGGCTTGGCGATCATCTGGCCGATCATCTCATCGCCGAGATTGCTCTTGGAGCTGTTGCGGGTGACGATCAGGCCGGCGCCGAGCGAAACAATGAACGCCGGGATTTGCGAGACCAGGCCATCGCCGATGGTGAGTTTTGTGTAAAGCTCCAGGCACTTCATCAGCGGCCAGCCGTGTTCGGCCATACCCACATACAGTCCACCCAGCACGTTGATGAAGGTGATGATGATGCCGGCGATGGCGTCGCCGCGCACGAATTTGCTGGCACCGTCCATCGCCCCATAAAAATCCGCCTCGCGGGCCACTTCCGAGCGCCGCTCACGGGCCTGAGCTTCGGTAAGCAGGCCGGCATTCAGATCGGCGTCGATCGCCATCTGTTTACCAGGCATGGCGTCGAGGGTGAAACGGGCGGCCACTTCCGAGATGCGCCCGCCGCCCTTGGTGATCACCACAAATTGAATGATGAAGATGATGATGAAGATGATGACGCCGACGGCCAGCGAGCCGCGGGTGACGAACTCGCTGAAGGTCATCACCACCTGACCGGCCGCGTGCATCGCCGCAACCGGGTCGGCTGCGCGGTCGCCGGCGGTGAGGATCAGCCGCGTCGTCGCAACATTCAGCACCAGCCGAAAAAGCGTCACCGCCAGCAGCAGCGAAGGAAAGACGGCAAATTCCAGCGGGCTTTGCACGTAGATGGTCGTCACCAGCACGATCACGGAAATCGTGATGTTGGCCACCAGCAGAAAATCGAGGATTTGCGTGGGAAGCGGGACGAGAATGACCAGCAGCAGGCTGATGAACGCGAGCGGGAAAATCATTCCCCGATTCGCGTGGATCGCGCGGACTACCGGATTGGCTGAAAGTGCCTGCGTCATTCCCTTGACCCGATCTGTCAGCCATCCATGGCCGACGCCGCCCCAATGCCCGAGACATAGAGTGCGGAAATGAAAGCTTTTTGTCAAACGACAATCGGCTCCGAAAAGAAATTTTCTTGCAGAGGTTGTTCGCCGCCATCGCAAATTTGTTCGCGCGCAAAATTTTTGTCGAGGCGCCGGAACGCGCGGAATCTGCGCGTTCGCGGTTCGCGGGTCGGAGCGGAAGCGGCGGCGTTACAAATCGATTAGGATGCGCCGGCGATGGCAAAGCGGTCGATTGCGTGTTCGGTCGTAGCTCCGATGGATCGGCAGATGATCCGCGATGGCGCCGTCGTCTTTGATGAGGGCGTGATCCTGGCCATCGGCAGCGCCGCTGAGATGGCGCGGGCACATCCTGATGCGGCCTTGGAAGACCTGGGCGAGGGAATCTTGCTTCCGGGCCTTGTCAATGCCCACACCCATCTGGAACTCAGCGGCTGCGCGGCGGATACGTTCGCCGGGGCGACGTTCGCCGATTGGATATTGAGCTTGCGCTCCCGGATGACGGCGGCCGGCGCCACGCTCGAGGAGGCTGCCGCTGCGGGCGTTCGCGCCGGCGCGCGGCAGTGTTTGCGATTCGGCGTCACCACCGTCGGCGACATTACGCAGCACGGCCACATCACCCGGCCGCTGCTGGCGGCGGGGCCGCTCGGGGGGGTGAGCTATGGCGAAGTCCTGGGATTGGCGAAACTGCGCCGGCAATTTGATGAATTGTTTGCGCGGGCGGTCGATACCCGGCATGAATCGGAATTTCTGAAAGTTGGCTTGACGCCCCATGCCCCTTACACGGTGGATCAACCCGGATACGAGCAGGCGCTGAAGACCGCGCGCCAGCGGAAATTGCCGCTGGCCTCGCACCTGGCCGAGACGGCGGATGAACAAACGTTTCTCGAACATCACGCCGGTGAGTTTCGCGATATCTGGGACAAACTTGGCCTGTGGGAAGAGCCGGTGCAGACCTTTCGCGGGCCGCCGCTGCAGTTTGCCCAGGCAATCGGCCTGCTCGACTATCCCACGCTGCTGGCGCACGTGAACTATTGCGACAATGAAGGATTGAATTTGCTGGCGCGCGGCCAGGCCAGCGTGGTCTATTGTCCGCGGACGCACAAGTATTTCCGCCATCCCCCCCACCGTTGGCGCGAGATGATCGGCCGCGGGATCAACGTCGCGGTCGGGACCGATAGCTGCGCCAGCTCGCCGGATCTGAACCTCGTGGATGACCTGTGCCTGCTCCACGAAATCGCCCCGGATGTGCCACCGCATGCATTGTGGGAGATGGCGACGATCCGCGGCGCGGCCGCACTGCAACAGGCAGAGCGGATTGGCAGCCTCACGCCGGGGAAGCAGGCGGATTTCGTATACTTTCCTGCGGCCGGGGATGATCCGCTTCGGGATATCCTGGAGCGAAGCATCGTTCCAGAGAAGGTGTGGGTGCGGGGAAATTCGATCGACGATCTCCTGCGTAGATAGCCCGCGAGTGGTGCGTTTGGCCAAACCTTGGAGTATGCTTATCGGCATGGATCTTCCCCTCACCATCCAGCAGATTGGCCAGTTCACGGTCGTCGAATTTCGCACCGCGTCGCTGATGGACCAGCTTCAGCTCGAAACCATCGGCCAGCGCCTCACCAAGCTGGTCGATGAGGAAGATCAGCGCATGGTCATCCTCGATTTCGAGCAGGTGCAGTATCTCTCCAGCCAGGCGATCGGAATTATCATCTCGCTCAATAAGAAATTGTCAGGCCTGAAAAAGAGCAAGCTGGTGCTCTGCGGCGTCAATCCCAAGCTGATGGAGTTGCTCAAAATCACCCGCCTCGACCGCATCCTCACCGTCAAGAAATCGCAACACGAAGCGATCAACACGATCTGAAGCCGCTCCATCGGAGCTTCGCAGCACCTCTGACCCAATCGGCAAAAAAAAATCGCCGACCCATACGGATCGGCGCCTCAATGCCCAGGACAGGATTTGAACCTGCACGCCTTGCGGCGCTACCACCTCAAAGTAGTGCGTCTGCCAGTTCCGCCACCTGGGCGATGGTGTGGAAATTATACGCGATCCAAAGCGGCTGTCGAGGGGACTTGCCGTTCATCACGCCCCCAGGATGTAGCGCTTCGCAGTGGCGTGGATGCTGTGGCATGGGCTACCAGCCCATGCGCCTGAAGCGCAGCGCTCCGCCGTAGCACGGGTTTTCCTGAACCCGTACCCAGCGGTGAATATTCTTACACCGCACATCATTGGAGAAATCACATCGCTCGCTCTGCCACGGTGCTCGGCATGGGTTGAAAACTCATGCTACGGGAGAAGAGCGCTGCGCTTCTTGCGCATGGGCTGGGTAGCCCATGCCACTTGAGACGCAATCTCCCATTCGCCACAACAAGCGCCACACCCCGCGCCGACGTTCTGTTCAATCACCGCTGAATGATCGTGTACATGGCGTCGGGCGGAAGCTCGATGATGGGCCCCTGATCGCTTCTGCGGATGGGCGCCTCTTTCTTCGCGGCGTAAAAGTTCTCATCCAGCGCGATTGCCTTGGCGTCGGCCATGCCTTTGACGAAAATCTTGCACACCACCTGTTTCACCTCCAGCGGCGGCCGGCCAAGGCTTGCGATGGTATTGTTTTCGACCGTGAAGCCGGCCGGCTGCTCCTGGGTCATCACCTGGATGAGAATTTTCCTGCTCGTGGCCAGCGGTTGGTCGTCAAGGGCGATGGCCAGCACGCTGGAAAACTCGTTGGCGGATTCGATCGTGATGTCCTTCAGATCGATTTTGCGCTTGCTGAGAAATCCGGCCGCTCCCTGGCTGCGCGGAGTGTTGATGGTGACGATGCCGTTGCCGTAGTCCCAGTGCAACTCCCCGGTGAGGCTGGCGATGGTCTTGTGCTCGCGGTCGATGAATTTCGAGAGATCGCGCTGGGACGATTTGCCGCCGGCTTCGTCGTAGCTGCGAATCACCGGCCCGACGAAATAGGCGAGCGGATCGAACGCCGCGATGGCGCCATTGGCCGAACCGCCCTCGGGAACGTCACGCTTGCGAAGCGGATCGAGGGCATCCGGCGTGGCCGCGGCCGAGCCTTTCATCGCGAAGAGGTCGTCCAGCTTCAGCGCCTCGTACACCACCGCCGGCGCCTCGGCCACGTCGCCGCGGCGAAACAGCAGCGCGGACGCGGGAAAGGTGCCGGTGATGGAAGGCGCGCTCACGCCAGGCGCGGTCATCATCGGATCGCTGACGAAGTTGTTGGTCAGGCAAAAGAAAAAGATGCCGTCGGTCCCCTGCAAACCGCTGTAGGCGGAGGTGAGAAATGTCGCATCAGCGCGATAGCGGTTGGGGTTCTGCCAGTTGATCTCGGAAATGATCTGCGGGTAATCCGCGACCTGGCTGACGCCCAGGGGAACCATCTCCGGATTCAACACCGATGCGATGCTCTGGAAACGGTGGCCAACCCGCACGGAATAACCAGCGCCTTCGCCTTCCACCTTGGGCGAAAAATAGCCGTGCCGGTCGATCACGTCCCCCGCGGTATAGCTGTAGCGCTCCAACGCATCGAGCATGACCGGATCAGAGACCGTCCAGTTGCTCGGGCTGATCAGGCAGCCGGCCCCCAGCTCCTCGCGAACGTATTTGACGGTATCGAGATAAAACCCGCGCTGCTGGGCGGAAAGAAAACGCACCTGGTCGCCGATGCGCTTCACGCGATCGGGCGCGGCTTTGGCGATTCCCTGTTTGGTCATGTTCCACGCTTCAAAGAGTACGGCCCGGCCGACGGCCGAATCATCATCGCGCTCGGCCGAAGCCCCCCATGCCGCCAGGGCTTTGTCAATCGATCCGTACCGTTTGATGAGCCAGTCACCGAAGAGCTGCTCAAGCTGGCGCCACTGGGTATCGGGCACCAGCTTGTGATTGAACGTCCAGAAGAAAAAGCTGTCCTCGTTGTTGATCTCGATCAGGCCCAGCGCTGCGTCCTTGGCCAGCGTCAAACCAGTGTATGGATTGGTCGTAGTGAGAAGTGTTTTGATCCAACCGCGATGAATCTCCTGCATCTTTGCATCGAAATAGAGCAGCGTAAAGGGCTTCTTGTTCTGGGTCTTTTCGTAGCCCGCAATGCCCACCCGCGGCCCCATGTCGAACCAGAGAGGGAAGTAAAACGACAGGTCGGTGTAGATCCCCTCCCGCTTCATGGCGGCAATGAGATACAAGAGGTTATCGAGCAGCTTGGGATCGACGACCGCCGGCCGGGCATAGTCATGTACCCGGCCGTGATAGCGGATCATGTTGACGCCCATCTTGGCGAGCTTGCGGGCGAGGTAGTCGATCGAAGGGCGATCCTGGCCGATGTCATCCTCGATGATGTTGACGCCCCAGAAGCGCACGGGCTGGCCACTGCCGAGGGCGAAATGATTTCCCTGCCGCTTGAGGAATCCGCCTTCGCCGGCCGTCTTCTCGTTCATCCGCCGCAGATCGAGCAGCGCTTCATCGGTAAAGCGATCGATGCCCGGATCGTAGGCAAAAAAGCCGTCGTCGGGCTCGGCGGATTTCTCATCCGGCTTGAGCTTGCCCCGGGCCATGAAAGGATGCTTGGTGAGAAGGAAGCAATCGAAGGCGGCGGTCAGCTCTTCCCCTTCCTGCGCCAGCAGACGAATCTCGAAAGGATTGTTCCCCTTCTTCAGCGCTACTTTGCCAAGATAGACCCAGTTGGCGACGATATTCGGGGCGATCGGGGAATCGTCGGCCAAGGCGACATCCTTGCCGCAGCGCTGGAAATTTCCCTGGCCAAAGCGCCAGCCAAACGGCCCGTGTTTCCAGAATTTACGGCACCAGAGGTGATATTCACCATCCTCGGGAACCTCGACCCGCCAGCGGGCATAGGCCTCCTCCCCCACGCGCTTGCCGGAGTTGCTCAGCCAGTTCCCCCCCGAAAGCACCTCGCGCGCCTTGACAAAGTGATCGACCGAGAACGCCGACACCTTGGGAAAATTAGTATCCGCCGCCGCCTCCCCTTCCCACCAGATGTAATCGGCCGCGGAGGCAAAGCTGGCCGCCGCTGCGATGATGATGAGGAAGAAAAGGAGTCTGGGCATTGTGGCGGCCTTTCGAGGATTCTGTGGCGGTGAATCCGTCACCGCACACCTTCATAACTGTACAGATTATCATCTCGCGTGCGGTACTGGCGGTCCGGGCCGGCCGAGAAAAAGAAAAAACGGTCGCCGGGCGCGGTGCCGATTTCCCGGTGCCACTTGGCCATGAAAACAATCGGATTCCCCCAGGCATCCCGAATGGTCACCTCATCATAGATCGAAATCGGCAGGTCGTTCAGCGGCCCGGCCGACAGCGCCTCCTGCCGCCGCAGCGCCCGAACCACATCTTCGTTGTTTTTCCTCCCATTGCGCTGCAGCGTCATCTCCTCCGCCAGCGGGCCATCGCCCGCAAAAGGAGTCACCGCCGGCAACACCCCCCCATTCCGCTTGGCATACTGGCTCATCAGATGATCCAGCCGGTGCAGCAGGTCCTTGGTCAGTTCCGTAGCCGACCGCTCGCGCACATAGCGGGCCAACGACACCATCAACCCCAGCACGATCACCAGCAGCGCCACCGTGGTGAGCATTTCGATCAGCGTATAGGCGAGGCGATGGCGGCATCCGCTGAGGCCGCCGAATGCAGGCGCTGCCCCTGCCGAGGGACGGAGGGATCCCGATTGGGCAATAAATTCAGGATGATTATCCAATCGCCCTCCGCAATTCTTCCGCGACATAGCGAATTTGTTCTTCAGCCAACTCAGGATAGATGGGCAGCGCCAGCACCTCCTGGCACGCCTGCTCGCTGGCAGGGAAGTCCCCGGAACGGAGCTTGAGATATCCAAAGCACTCCTGCAAGTGCAGCGGCAACGGATAATAGACCGCCGTTCCGATGCCACGCTCAGCAAGCTTCTGCTTGACCGCATCCCGATTGGGTATGCGCACGCAATATTGATTGTAAATGCTATAATTGCTCGGATCGATGACCGGCGTCTTCAACGCACTGCCGGCCAGCAGCTTGTCGTACAGCGCTGCGTTCTTCCGACGCCCTTCATGCCAGGCGTCCAGATGCTTCAGCTTCACGTCCAACACCACCGCCTGCAGCGCATCCAGCCGGAAATTTCCGCCGATGACGTTGTGATAATACGTGCGCTGGGTGCCATGCACGCGCAGAATGCGGCACTTCTCGTCAAAGGCATCATCATTCGTGCAGATAGCGCCGCCATCGCCGAAACCCCCCAGATTCTTGCTGGGAAAGAAACTCAGACAACCCGCCAGTCCCACCGAGCACGCCGGCTTGCCATCGCGTTTTGCACCGATTGCCTGGGCGGCATCTTCGATGATCGGAATGCCATCGGCCACGGCCAGAATCTCTTCCATGTTCGCCATCTGCCCGAAAAGGTGGACCGGCATGATGGCTCGGGTGCGCGGGGTGATTTTCTTCTTGAGTTGGCGCGGATCGATGTTGAAGCTGCCAGGCTCGATGTCGACAAAAACCGGCCTGGCCCCCAGCCGCGCGATCGATCCGGCGGTGGCAAAAAAAGTAAAGCTCGGACAGATCACCTCATCCCCCGATTGGACATCCAGCGCCATCAGCGCGCACAGCAGCGCATCGGTTCCGCTGGACATGCCGATGGCGTGCTTGGTGCGGCAATAGGCCGCGAGATTCTTCTCGAAGCGCTCGACGGCCGGGCCCAGAATAAACTGCTGGTCATCGCACACCTGATCGATCGCCCGCCGGATTTCCCCGCGCAACGGAATATATTGCGCCTGCAGGTCCAGTAATTTGACGTTCATGCCCCGAAGCGTACGCGGCGCGGCAGACAGTTTCAATCGGCCGGGAAACTTCGGCATTTCATACGCGCTGCGCCCGTGTTACCAGCGAACCCGTCTGCGCGGCACCACCGCCGCATAGAACAAGATCCCCGCCGCCAGCAGCACCAGCCATCCGATGTCCGGATGCGTTCCCTGTAAAAAGCGGTGCATTTCCGGCCAGAACCCCTGGTTGCCGTTGTACATTCCCTGCGCGATCATGATCCAACCCGCCGCGGTGATGACCAGGTGCAGCAACGTGAATCCCAATCCCACCCCCGCCGCCACGGCGGTAATTCCCGCCCCCCAGACCAGGTAGCGCTCGTGCATCTGGCAGAGGGTCGCGAAGCAGATGACGAACGGCGCCGCCAGCGCAATCAGCACCCGCGCATCTTTCCGCCGGCCATGCACCGCCGCGCCGGCGGCGCAGCCGACCAGCAAAATCCCATAAACCCACCACATCATCACCCGCAACGTCAGTGCGATTTTCCAGCTCAGCCAGGACCAGCTCGAAACGTGCTGAAAAATCAACGCAATGTCATCGGGCTTCCAGCCGTAGCGCACGCCGAGCAAGGATGGAAGGTTGCTGGTGCGGCCCATGGTCATAAAGAGATATTTATGCGTCCCGTATCCTAACCCGATCCGCCACCAGGCATAGCTCCCATCGTACAGCCAGGAAGCAATGAAAATGGCCACGGCCGCCAGCCCCGCGCCCCAATAAGGAAGGCGTCGGATAGACACGAGCTTCGGCGCCCCCAGAGCGGCGAGGCAGAGCAGTGCGCCGATCCAGATCATTTCCCCGTGCCCGGCGCGCAACCACGGCAGCATGATTGCCACAACCCCGGCGGGAATCACATACCACCTCCACCACGGCGCTTTGCGATAACACAGCGCCGCCGTCGCGGCTGCAATAATGATGCTGGCGGTCCACAGCCACGCCTCCCCGCCGTGCAGCAGCCAGACCGATGTCAGGATGCCGATGCCAAGACCAAATCCGATGATGGCGCGAAAGAACGCACCAATTCTGCCGCTGAAAAGCGGCCAGAGCGCCAGCACGCCGGACCCCAGCAGCAACTGCCCTTTGAACAGCGCGCCGGCCGCGATAATGATCCCCGCGCTAAGCCACCAGTCGACCGATGCCAGCAACGCCGCCAGCAGGAAGCAGGGAATAATCCAGATATCCCACTGCGGCCAACCATGACTATCCATCAACATTGCCGCGTTAAACCAGATGAGCAGTCCGGTCATCAGCCCGCAAAACAGCGCCTTCCAGGAGTGGGCAAACGGTTTATTGCCGATCTCCTCGGGCGGTAGATCCAGGCTTTCCCACAGCGCCTTGTGATAGCGCACAAATCTCGCCTGCTCCTGGCGCCGCACCCAGAGCCACACCAGAAAGAAACCCGCGATGGCCGCAATCAATTCACTGACGGTGCTGACGGCGAGCATGGGATAAGTGAACTGAGCATCCCAATGATCGGGCTGGAGAATTACGTTCTGCTCCGGATGGGCGGCGCGTGGAAATTCTCCCTGAATGTGCCGTACCCACAGCCCGACCACCAGCAGGCGGAGCGGCGGATAGTCCAGACCAAACTGCTCCTTGCCGGCCGGTTCGCGCGCGTGCTGGGCGGCAATCGCGTCATAAACACCGGCATAGGCACGAAAAAAATCGGTCAGCGGCACCCGCCCCGTCGCCGGCAGGCTTGGGTTCTTTGCCCGCGCCTCACGATTGATTTGCAGACCCCAGTTGTAGCCGTTGGCGACATCCCCTTGAAAGTGGATCGGCCCTGACTTCGTCCAGACCCACTGCCGCAGGCGCAATCCCTCATACGCGGCGCCCAGAACCACGGCGGCAAAAATTGCCCACAGCAAGGCATCCCGCGCCGCCACCGCACCCCGCCGGCGATACCATTTGGTGGCTGTCGCCTCGCAGACAGAGTCCTTCGCGGGCAACTTGGCCAACAGCATTTCCGGAGATGCTCCTTCCTTCGCCAACGCTTCCATGCCCTTGATACGCGCAATCAGAGGCGGCGTTTTGGAAGAGATGCACGATGAGCTTTGAAAATCAGCTCGGACTATTGACGTGTGGTTGCTTTCGCGTGCTGCACTCAGGAATGCAGATGCGCCGGCAAGGCAATTTCCGAAAGCTCGCTGACGATCGCGTGGGCATGTGATTCGCGCACCGGGGGGTTTCCCGGCCTCACCACCAGGGCGGTGGCGCAGCCGGCGCCATGGGCGGCGTCCAGTTCCGCCTTGGTATCGCTGACACACAGAATCTCCTCCGGCGGCAGGCCCATCTCGCCGGCGATGGCTGAATAGCTTTCCGGCAGGCGCTTGGATCCCGCGCCCCCGTCGAAATATCCGTTGATCAGCGGCGTCAGGTCACCGTCGCCAGTGTGGGCGAGAAGCATCCGCTGTTCGGCCGCGCTGCTGGCAGAATATGCCCGCACGTCGATGTTCGACTCCCGCCACCGCTGCAAACCCGGCAGAACGTCGGCATAGACCGGTGTGCGCAGATCGCCGCTGGCAAATCCTTCCTGCCACAGCAGCTCCTGAAGCCGCCGCAGCCCAACCGTCGAAGTCCCCGACTCCATCTGCCGGTAGACTTCAACGCACAGCTTCTCGACGGACCGGCCACCCAGCTCCCCGCCGCACCAGGCAATGAAGCATCCGGCCCCGGCGTCGCGGGCAAGCTGCTCGCGGGCCTGCGCCACCGCCGGATTTTCCCAGTTGGCGCGGAGGAATCGATGCATCCGCCGCCGCGCGTACGGACCGAGCACATCGCCCGCATAGCGAATGGGCAATAGCGTCCCTTCGATGTCGAGCACAATCGCGCTGCCGGTGAATCGTATCGTCATGCTGGCCGCCGCGCCTATATCAATGGGCGCGGCTGAACCTCCCGCGTGGGAGTGTGTACTCGGCCGCTGACGGGTAAATGACGGCAAGATTACAAATGCGCCAGACGAACGCGGGCGGACCATTCGGTCCGCCCGCGGCCTGTGCTAATTGCTGCGATCTGATCTTCGCTTACTGATTTGTCCGCGGATGCCCCGGCGGCATGTCCTGGGGAGATGGCTGGGATTGCGGCGGGCCGAAGAACCCTTCGTCCAGCTTGATATTGCCGCTCTTCTTGAGGGCGTCGACCGTTTCCTGCATCCGGGTCGGCCCGGCCTGCTGCTTGAGCATCTCCTTCATATCCTCGAACTTCACCGCATGCGCCTGGATGATGTGCCAGCCGAATTCCGACTTCACCGGATCGCTGGTTTCACCCTCCTTCAGGGCGGCGGCGGCCTTTTCAAATTCCGGCACCATCGCCCCCTTGCCGTAAGGGTCCATCTCGCCCCCTTTCACCGCAGAGCCGCTGTCATCGGATTCCGCCTTGGCGATATCGCCGAAGTTTTCCCCGCCCTTGATGCGCTTGACGATGTCGTCCGCCTTGGCTTTGGCCTGCTCGGCGGTCAAATCCTTCTTCCCCGGCTGCGCCGGCATTTTCGAGTCGTTCGTGCGAATCAGGATGTGGCGGGCCTTGGTCATCCCCTCAAACTGCTGCTTGTGCTCGTCATAATATTTCTGCAGCGCCGCGTCATCCATGTTGTTCTGCATGTCGGTGACCAGCGCCTGCGCGAGCACTTCTTCGCGCATCAGGTCGAGTTGGCGCTTGACCTTCGGCGAATCCTGCAGGCCGCGCTTCTTGGCTTCCGCCGCCAGCAGCTTCATCTGGGCAAGCTGCTCCGCCGCCCGCCGCTTAACCTGCGCCGGCGCCGTGGCGTACCGCGCATCCAGATCGGACAGGAATTCGTCAAACTGCTTGGCCGTCATCTTCTCATCCCCCACCGCAAACACGATCTTGTCCGGATCGGCGGAAGGCGCGGTGGTGACGGCGGCGACAACCGGTTGCGTCGCGGGCTTGTCGTCGGCGTAAACGAAGGTTCCCGCCGATGCCGCCACCAGCAGCGCGATGCCCATGGAATACTTGGTCAATTCAGCTCCTCGTAAAATAGTTGTGCCACTCTAATGGGGATCGCCACTTCGGGCAAGCCAGAGACAAATCCAGCACGCGGAGTTCCCTCCGGCAACCATAAACGCATGACTGATCCGAGACAATAACTGCATC
>DAIOHQ010000007.1:0-2690 GCA_036744635.1 Tepidisphaeraceae bacterium
CGACGGGCACGATTCTGGAGGCCGTGGACAACCAGCCGTGGTCGGGGGAGGCCAACGTGCATGTATCCATCGTGAATTGGATGAAGACAACGAACGAGTCATTACTGCCGAAGCAGCGGCGATTGTGGACGATTGTAGACAAAACCACGACGCGATCAGCCAAGCGTGGGTTTCCAAAAACAAATCGCGCGGCGGAGCCAATCGAACAACTGGTAAGGGAGATTCCCGCGAGCCTCTCGTTGGGAGTCGATTACAGCGCGCGGGTGCCGTTGGAGTGCAACCGCGACCCGCAACGCACGTTTCAAGGAAAGGTCCTCGGCTACGAAGGCTTCCTCCTCTCGCGCGAGGAACGCGATCGTCTGTATCGGGACTCGGCAGACGTGATCTATCCGATCGTGACGGGCCGGGAGTTACTTGATGAATTCCGCATCAAACGCTGGGTTATTGATTTCCGCAACATGCCGCTAATTGAGGCACAGAAGCGGCGTTCCGCTTTCGAGCACTGCCGTGCATGCGTGCTACCGGACGTTGAGCAAAAGGTTCGGGAAGCTGAAGGAGTCGGCAGCGACATGTTGGAGGCGCGCAGAGAGCACCTGCAGCGTTGGTGGCAGTTTTGGAACCGGCGCGACGAACTGAACGCGTTTCTGGACAAACACGCACGCTACATTGCGTGCTCGCGCGTGACGCGGCGTCCGATCTTCGTCTTCATTTCAACGGCGGTATGTCCTAGTGACGCACTGCAAGTATTTGGCTTCGATGACGACTATTCGTTCGGCATTTTACAGTCCGTTGTGCATTTCGAGTGGTTCAAGACATCTTCCCGGCTCAAGGTTGAAGCGGACCTCCGTTACTCATCTCGCGCGATATTCGACACGTTTCCTTGGCCTCAGTCGCCATCCCGCGAGACAGTTCTTGCGATTGCCGAACGTGGCCGAAAGCTCGACGAGGTGCGCAGGTTCGCGCTTAGGGAGAACGGATGTGGGCTACGTGAACTTTATAGATCCCTCGAAGTTCCGGGCGAACATCCCCTCAAAGAGGCTCATCGCGAATTGGACGAGGCTGTTTTTTCTGCATACGACAAGATACATGAAGGAACAGTATTGGAACGTCTCCTCGATCTGAATCGAGCCGTTGCCGCACACGAAAAGTCAGGGGAGCCTGTCACGGCGCCGGGTGTCCCAAGCGAGTACACCGACGCGCCGCTGATTTCCAACCACTGTGTCACCCCATTAGAGCAAATCTAGGAGGATGTGATGAGACTAATCGCTCAGCCAGGTTCAACGACGGTCGCGGCTCTTTCGGCCGCACTTACACCTACTGTCTCGTCGATTGATATTGCGGTCGCCTATGCAACATTCTCTGGAGTGAAGGAGCTGCTGTACCGGACGCCTCTTGCGGGACTTGTTGCTGCAAACAAACGGTTCTTGGTTGGTATTGACTGGTACCGTTCGGAACCGGCAGCATTGGCGACGCTGGCCAGACTTCCAAATAGCGAGCTGCACGTTGTGGATGGCGCATACCTCGTTGGGGCGCAGAACTGCCAGCCGCGTCGGACGTTTCATCCGAAAGCTTATCTCGTCAACGACCGAACCCGGACGCTGCTCGTCGGATCCGCCAACCTTTCCAAAAACGGCTTGCGGAATTCCATTGAGTTGTCGTTGCAAAGCTCCACCGGGAGTGCTCTTGACGCTTTCGACGCTTGGTTTACAAACGAATGGCGTCGCGCCACTCAGTGGGCACGGATTCAAGCACGATATTCGGAGCAATACATCCCGGCGAAGAAACGCGAATACGTGGTGACAGAAGACGATGACGTGCCCGATCCCGCCGTCCTAAACCTCCGGTGGGTGACTTCGGAGCGGCTGCGCATTGTTCGGGCCGCACAGAATTTGTGGGTTGACGTTGGCCACCTTCACAACCGAGACCTTCAGGGTCTGCCGGGGACAGACCTGCAGTTCACCCAGATGACGCGAATATTCTTCGGTGCCCCTGCGACGATTGTCCCCGGCAATTCGCACCTACTAGACGTCGAGCTTTCGATGCGCGGAGCGCGGTCGCAGGCACGTCCAATGGTTTTCAATGACGCGAGCAGCATGGATCGATTGTCGTTGCCGGTCCCTGGACAAGCGGGTTGGCCCGCCCGGTACGATGATGAGACCCTGCTCTTTACCAAGTCTGCAACTGGTTCGTTCACAGTTACCATGGCGGGTCCGGGGGAACGCGCCACGTGGCGACGACAAAGCCAATCAACCGGTTTAGTGATTCCGATGGCCCGGAATCGTCGTGAATGGGGCGTTTTCTGACTCGGAGTGAAACTGCGTTCCGCTATTAGGTTTTGTAGCGCACAGGTGGCCTCCGCGGCGGTGGCAGTGCGGCGGATTCGCTCCGCAGCGCTGGAGCACCTGAGCGGCGGCCTGCGCGGCCTGTACCGCACGCTGGAACTTCCCGGCAAGAACCCCCTCAAGGATGCCCACGCCGCCCTGGACGCAGCCGTGCTGAGCGCCTACGGCTTTGACGCCAGGGCCGATCTGCTCGCCCAGCTTCTGGAACTCAATCAAAAAGTATTCGTCCGGGAAGCTCAGGGTCTTGAAGTAACTGCCCCGGGCGTACCGGCGAGCTATGGGGAGGCCAAAGGGCTGGTGAGCGAGAATTGTATTCGGCCGTGATTCCACATCGCAGCTTGGCATGGG
>DAIOHQ010000007.1:2790-5132 GCA_036744635.1 Tepidisphaeraceae bacterium
TTCAGGAAAACCCATGCTACGAGGAGGGGACACGGGCGAGGACGCCCGTGCTACGCAGCAAGATGCGGGCGGTCGCGGTGGTACGGGGAAGAGCGCTGCGCTTCTTGGGCATGGGCTGGTAGCCACATGCCACGATAGGACGCCTACGGGGAGGGCCGCGATCCCCCGTGCCGGTGGGCAGCGGTTTTCCCTTCCTCGCGACTGGGCATGGGTTCAGGAAAACCCATGCTACGAGGAGGGGACACGGGCGAGGACGCCCGTGCTACGGAGCAAGATGCGGGTGGTCGCGGTGGTACGGGGAAGAGCGCTGCGCTTCTTGGGCATGGGCTGGTCGGCACATGGCACGATGAAGGTTCTTGAGCCAGATCCGACGCGGGCGAGCGCGCCACGGCCGATCCGCGGGTGGCGCGGGGTTGGCTTTCGCAATTTAGGGTTGTGGCTTATGCTTCGGCGCCGTCCCCATTGGCGGAAAAAGATCATGCATGCGCTGGAAAGTTCATCTTCTGTGCCGTCCGTTCCCGCTGGTGGCTCTGTCGCGGGGGGTTCGGAGCCTGTGATCGCGGTGCGGGATCTGGGGCGGATGTATCATTTGTTTAATCGGCCGCAGGATCGGCTGAAACAGGCGTTTTTATGGGGGCGCAAGCAGTTGTACCGGGAGTTCTGGGCGCTGCGGAATGTGTCGTTTGAGCTGGGGCGGGGGCAGACGTTGGGGATCGTTGGCCGCAATGGGTCGGGGAAAAGCACGCTATTACAAATATTGGCCGGGGTGCTGCAGCCGACCACCGGCGAAGTGAAGGTGAACGGGCGGGTGGCAGCGCTGTTGGAATTGGGGAGCGGGTTTAACGTCGAGTATAGCGGGCGGGAGAACGTGTTTTTGAACGGGGCGATCCTGGGGGTGCCGCGGGCGCAGATGGCCGAGCGGTTTGAGGAGATCGAGCGCTTCGCGGAGATCGGGGAGTTCATCGATCAGCCGGTGAAGACGTATTCCAGCGGCATGTTCGTGCGGCTGGCGTTCGCGGTGACGACATGCGTGGACGCGGATGTGCTGCTGATTGACGAGGCGCTGGCGGTGGGGGATGTGTTCTTCCGGCAGAAGTGCTACGCCCGGCTGGAGATGCTGCGCGAACGGGGGGTGTCGATCGTGCTGGTATCGCACGCGATGACGGATGTGGAGCAGTTCTGCCGCGATGGGTTGCTGCTGCACCATGGGAACGTGATGTACCAGGGGAGCAGCAAGGAGGCGGTGCGGCGCTATTATTTGGTGGAGCAGGAGGAGCGAGCAGTCGGCAGTGGGGGAGGAGCGGTCTCCAGTCTCCAGTCTCCGGTCGCCAGTGGAGAGGCGGCAATTGGAAGTCAGCCATCGGCGGCGAATGATGGTCTTACTGCCGACCGGGTGCCCGCTTGCGGGCGGCTGCCGACTGCTGACTCAGATGATGTTGGCTGGCCGGCGGCATCGGAGCTGCTGGATATCTCCCAGCTTTCGCAGGTTTCCAACGGCTGGGCGCGCTGCACGGCATCGGCGATAACCAATGTGGCGGGGAAGGCGGCGCGGGTGTTCGAGCAGGGGGAGACGGCGGTGTTTTTCCACGAGTTTGAGCTGCTGCGCGACATCGAGGTGCCGGTGGCGGGAATTACCATCACCAGCGACCAGGGGATCTGCGTCCACGGCAGGAACACGCTGCAGCTCGACACCGGCGTGCCGCTGCGGGCGGCGGCCGGGGCGAAGCTGCGCTTTCGGCAGGAGGTGAAGCTGGAGATCGCGGTGCGGGAGTACACGTTCGAGGCGGGGCTGGCGGCGATTGGGCGGGGGGATTATGAGCGGAGATCGATGCTGCCGCACGAGGAACTGGAAGGAAGGGTGCTGCGACTCTGCCATTTACCGGTGGTTGCGCATTTCGCGGTGATTTTTCGCCGCGAGGGAAAGCCGATACAGTTGCTGCACCATGGCGCGGCCAACTTGCCGGGAAGCTGCCGGGTGGCGGTGGTGTGAGATTTGGTGGGGTTTGCGGTAGGATGGGGGGGAGATTCACCGCGGAGACGGTCCTGCGGACGGCAACACGGAAGAGGACGCAGAGAAGAGCAGGGAACCTGTGATGGAGACAGTCGACGTTTATGGGCAGCCAGGCCGCAGCGCATCTTGCGCCAAGGCAGACAAGAATGTCTGCCCCACCAATCTTGTAGGGTGGGCGTACTCGCCCACCGTTGCGGCGGAGGTGGGCGTAGCATTCAAAGCGCCACCGTTGGTGAAATCGATTTCGTATTGCGAGCGGTTGTTGGTCTGATGGTCGACCCATGCGCCCAGGTTCAGATCGCCCGGCCCGAGGTTTCTGGAAAGACGCAGC
>DAIOHQ010000007.1:5142-44986 GCA_036744635.1 Tepidisphaeraceae bacterium
CCCTACAGTAGGCCATGGCAGACAGGAATGTCTGCCGCACCAGATTGGATGCGCCGGCAGATCATGTGGGCATGGCAGACAGGAATGTCTGCCCCACCAGATCCAGCGGGCGGACGGGGGGATGTTGTGAATCCGAATGTGTGCTGGTGCGGAAATGCCGAATTGCAGGAGTGGTCGGCGGAGTACCGTTTGTGCCCGGCCTGCCAGACGCTGATCAGCAAGGTCACGCCGGCGCAGGATGACCCGCACGTCAAGAATGATGAGGCCGACTTCTACGGCAAGGAATACTGGTTCAAGCACCAGGAGCAGGACCTGGGGTTTTCCAACATCCAGACGCGGGCGCGGACGGATCTGTCGGAGCGCTGCCTGCACTGGCTGAAGACGGTGCTGAAGTACAAGCTGCCGCCGGCGGAGGTGCTGGAGTTGGGGGGCGCCCACGGGGGCTTCGTGGCCATGCTGCAGCGGGCGGGATTTGCTACCCGGGGGCTGGAGTTGAGCCCGTGGGTGGTACAGTACGCAAAGGAGACGTTTGGCATCGAGATGTTGCTCGGCCCGATCGAGGATCAGCCGATCGCCGCAGGGTCGCTGGATGTGATTGCGATGATGGACGTGATGGAGCACCTGCCCGATCCGGTGGGGACGATGCGGCGGTGTCTGGAGTTGTTGAAGGATGACGGCGTGCTGGTGATTCAGACGCCGGGATATCGCGAGGGGCGGGCGTATGCGCAGATCATCGCGGAGAAGGATCGGTTCCAGGAGCAGTTGAAGTCGATTCAGCATTTGTATCTGTTCAGCCGGTCGAGTGCGCGGGAGCTGTTTCGGCGGCTGGGGGCGGAGCATGTCGCCGATGAGCCGGCGATGTTTTATCACTACGACATGTTTTTGATCGTGGGGAAGCGGCCATTGGTGACGCATGCGCCCCAGGAGGTCGAGGCGGCACTGCAAAGGTCGCCGGATGCCCGATTTATGCAGGCGCTGCTGGATGCCGGGGAGCAGATCAATGCGCTGCAGGGACGATTGACGGAATCGGAGCAGGATCGGGAAAACCGGCTGGCCAGCATCGCGCAGTTGCAGCAATGGCTGCAGGAATCGGAGACCGACCGGGCCAATCGGCTGGCGGTGATCGAGCAGCAGGGGAGGCAGGCGGAAGTTGTCGACGGCCAATTGAGGGAATTGGCTGCGCAAGCGGCGGGGCTGCGTGGCGAGTTGGATGCGCTGCGGGGGCTGAGGCTGCAACTGGCGGATGCCCTGAAGCAGCGGGGGAGTCTGCAGGCGCAGTTGGAGGAACGCGAGAAGATGCGCGCCCTCGAAGCGGAGAAGTCGGCGGAGTTGGCAGAGGAACTGAAACAAGCCGGCGCAAAAGAAGCTGGGCTGCGGCAGCGGTTTGAAGAGGCGAGCGCGTCGGCGGAGCAGCTTCGCGGCGATAATGCCCAGTTGAACAAGGTTGCGCTGCGGCAGAATCGCGATTTGGCGCTGCTGAACACGCGGATGGCGGCGGCGCAGACCGCGGCCAACGCGGTGCGGCATTCGCCGATGTACAAGGTGTTCCGCAAGCTGGGGCGGTGGAACTGGCTGGAGCCGGTGTTCGAGACGGCGTTTCCCAATGGCAACGGGAGCGTGGCCAAAGCCCTGCCGAAAAAGAAGACGGTGGTGGCGGTGGACATGACGCCGGTGCTTCCCGGCGGCGACAACGGCGGGGCCAAGCTGGTGGCCATCGGGGCCATCCGGCAGCTTGCCAGGCTGGTGCCGGACTGGGATTTCATTTTACTGACCAGCGGAAAGAGCCATGACGAGCTGGAATATCTGGATGCGGCCAACGTGCGGCGGGTGTGCGTCATCCACCAGGGGGATCGGGCACAGGCCAAGCCGAAGTTCACCGAGCGCTGGAAGCTGAAGGTGGGGCAGAAGCTGGTGAAGGTGCTGCCGCCGCCGATCTTTGACAGGCTGCGGCGGATCGACGCATCCATGCAGTACACGCTGAAGCGCACCACGCTGATGCGCGAGATCGGGGCGGATTTGCTGTTCAGCGTGTTCACGGCGCCGAATTTCTACGATCCGCCGGTGCCGGTGGTGTCGGTGGTGTATGACCTGCAATACCTGTATTACCCGCAGTTTTTCCCGGCCAACGAGCTGTATTACCGCGACAAGCATTTCCGCGAGGCGGTGCGGGTGGCGGGGAAGGTGTGCTGCATTTCCGACTTCGTGCGCGGGACCGTGCTGGAGAACACCGGGCTGCCGCCGGAGCGGGTGAAGACGGTGCACATTCGCCTGTACAAGCGCATCGCCCACCCGACGCCGCAGCGGCTGGAAGAGGAGATGAAGAAGCGGGGGCTGAAAGCGGGACGGTATTTGTTTTTCCCGGCGAACTTCTGGCCGCACAAAAATCATCAGATGCTGCTGACGGCGTACCGGATGTATCGCCAGAAACATCCCGACAGCGATTTGAAGCTGGTGTTTACCGGGGCTCCCGATGAGCGGATGAAATTTCTGCGCGACCAGGCGGTGGCGCAGATGGGACTGGCGGATCACGTGCTGTTCTGTGGGTACGTGAAGAACGATGAATTCGCGGCCATTCTGCAGGGATGCCGGGCGGTCATTTTCCCTTCGTTGTATGAGGGGTTTGGCATGCCGGTGCTGGAGGCGATGGCGTTTGGCAAGCCGGTGATGTGCAGCGATGTCACCAGCCTGCCGGAGGTGGCGGGGGAGGCAGCGCTGCAGTTCGATCCGCGCCGGCCGGCGGATATGCTGGCGGCGATGGAGCGGATCGCCGATGATGACGATCTTGTCGCGGAGATGGTGAAAAAGGGAGAGCGGCGGGTGAAAGAGTGGGGGGATGAGGAGCGGATGGCGCGGGAATATCTCGCGGTCTTCCGCGAGGTGATCGGCTCGCGCGGGCCGTTCACCAACACCGTGCAGGGACTGTGGGCGGACGGATGGACGCAGGATCGTGTGCTGATTACCTATGAAGCCGGCGCGGATGACCGGGCGCTGGAGATTGCGCTATTCGCCCCGCCGATGCTGCCGCAGGAGAAGGTAAACGCACGGCTGGCGCAGGACAATGACGGGAAGATCGAAACCTATATCATCGAGCGCGGCCGGGAGATGACGATCCGGCACGCGATGAAGCCCGAAGGCGGATTTATCGAGCTGTACATCGAGCCGATGTTCGTGCCGGCGGCGGTGATGGCAAGCGATGACCAGCGCTCGATGGGATGCATGTGCCGAGGGATTGCGATTACGTCGCCGGTGGGCAGCGTGGAACTGATGGGACAAGCGGTCAGCGTGGGATGAACCGAAGGTATTGAAGATGGTTCCGAGCATATCGGTGGTGACGCCGAGCTATCAGCAGGGCAGGTATATCGAGCGCACGATCCAGAGCGTGCTCGGGCAGGGCATCGATGACCTGGAGTACGTGGTCTTCGACGGCGGCAGCACGGATGAGACGGTGGATATTCTCAAGAAATACCAGGACAAGCTGCGCTGGGTCTCGGAGAAGGACCGCGGCCAATCCGATGCGGTGAACAAAGGCATTCGCGCCACCACTGGCAACGTGATCGGCTGGCTCAACTCCGATGACATCTACTATCCCGGCGCGTTGCGCACGGTGCTGGATTATTTTGCCGCCCACCCGGAGTGCGAAGTGATCTACGGCGACGCCCATCACATCCGCGATGACGACTCGATCATCGACGACTATTACACCCAGCCGTGGGATTTTGAACGGCTCAAGGAGCTGTGTTATCTGTGCCAGCCGGCGGTGTTCTTCAATCGCAGCGTCGTCGAAAAATATGGATCGATCAACGATGCCCTGCACTTTTGCATGGATTACGAATATTGGATTCGCCTGGCCAGGGCGGGGGTAAAGTTTCATTATCTCAAGGGGTATTTTCTAGCCGGCTCGCGGCTGCACGAATCCACCAAGACGCTCAGCCAGCGGCCCAAGGTACACGCGGAAATCAACGAGATGATGGTGGATAAGTTCGGCCGGGTGCCCGATCAGTGGCTGTTCAACTGGGCCCACTGCCTGGTGGACGAGAAGGGGATCTCGCGCGACAGCGGGCTGAAATTCGCCACCGCCGTGGGGGTGGCGTCAGTATACGGCTCGCTGAAGTGGAACAAGCGGATTTCCTGGCGGGTTTTTTCCACGGCCTACAACTGGACCTTCGGCAGCGCGATGATCAAGCTGCGTTCGAGGTTGCGCAAATGAGAATTGGTTACGACGTCAGCCAGACCGGCGCCGCCAAGGCGGGCTGCGGATTTTTCGCCGATTCGCTCATCCGGCAGATCGCCGGGCTGGATCGCGAAAACGAGTACATCCTGTACCCGACGTTCGGGGATGCATTCGCCGATCCTGATTCGGCGGTGACCACCATCACCCTCGACTTGCCGAACTTCAGGCGCGGGCCAGCGCAGAAAAGCACCGACGCGGCCAAGCAGTTCTGGGGAGACCCGCCGGCCGATTTCGAGGAAGAGCTGGGCCGGCCGGACATCGTTCACTCCAACAATTTCTTTTGTCCGCGCGAGCTGGAAAAGGCAAAACTGGTTTACACGCTCTATGACTTGGCGGTGGTGGATCGGCCGGATTTGACGACGGAGTCGAACCGCACCCACTGCTTTGGCGGGCTGTTCAACGCCAGCCTGTTCGCGGATTTGATCATTGCCATCTCCAGCTACACGCGCGAGCATTTTCTGGAGGTGTTTCCGTATTATCCCGCCGAGCGGATCGTGACCATCTATCCCGGAACGCGCTTTGGTGCGCCGGAGGGGAAGCAGCGGCCGCAGGATCTGCAGAAGCTGGTTGCCGGCGAGTTCTGGCTGAGCGTGGGAACGCTGGAGCCGCGAAAAAACCACCGCCGGCTTGTGGAGGCGTACGCGATGCTCAAGGCGCGGGTGGGAAAGACGTTTCCGCTGGCGCTGGCCGGGGCGCAAGGGTGGATGATGGAAGGGTTCGAGGCGTATCTCGAAGAGCTTGGGGTGGCGGAGGATGTGATCTGCCTTGGATACGTCGATGATGGATCGCTGGCGTGGCTGTATCGCAACTGTTTCGCGCTGATCTATCCGTCGCTGTTCGAGGGATTTGGCCTGCCGGTGCTGGAGGCGATGGGGCTGGGGGCGCCGGTGATCGCATCCAATGTCAGCTCGATCCCCGAGATCGTGGGCGATGCGGCCATCCTGGTGGACCCGACCAGCGTGCAGTCCATCCTCGATGGGATGCTTAAAATCGCCGGGGATGCGGAATTGCGGGAACGGTTGAAGACGCAGGTGGTGCGACGCGCCGGGCAATTCACCTGGGATGCGGCCGCCCGCGCGACGCTGGAATGCTATCGACGCGTGATGGCGATGGATAAGCTTTACCGCGGGGAGCACCGGGAGCTTTCGCGCCAGGCAGAAGAACTGCCGAACGCATCGCCGGCGCCGGTGGGGGCGCATTAGAAGACCGTGCGCAATTAAGAGCCCCCGTCATTCTGAGGTACTCCGAAGGATCTGGCCTCGAATGGTGATCCATCCAGATTCTTCGGATTACCTCAGAATGACAGGTACGCGGTATGAATCGTGTGGAATCGCGCGGGACTATCGAGATGTTGAAATCGACTCGGGCAGTTGCGTAGGGTCCGCTTCAGCGGACGGGATTTTTCTGCCCCGGCACCGCGTCCGCTAAAGCGGACCCTACTGCACTGGGCGGGGAGACCTCACCCCTACAAAGAGGATGCTGTGTCATCCTTCGGACTTCGGCAGGTAAAGGAGCAATTGTTGATGTCCAAGCAGAAAGTCGCCTTCATCACCGGCATCACCGGCCAGGATGGCTCGTATCTGGCGGAGCTTCTGCTGGAAAAGGGATACCGCGTCGCGGGCATGTGGCGGAAAAGCTCGGCGATCATGCCGCTCAATGCCTCGCACCTGTTGGGGAGCGTCGAGTTTGTCTACGGCGATTTGCTTGACAGCGGCTCGCTGGTCGAGGCGATCCGCAAGTACCGGCCCGATGAGGTGTATAACCTGGCGGCACAGTCCTATCCCGGCGAGTCCTGGCGGCTGCCGATTCAGACCGCGGAAATCACCGGGCTGGGGGCGCACCGCCTGTTTGAGGCGGTGAAGCAGGTGGACAAATCCATCAAGGTTTACCAGGCCTCCAGCTCGGAAATGTACGGCAAGGTGCGGCAGATTCCCCAGGATGAAAACACCGCTTTCGAGCCGATCAATCCCTACGCGGCGGCCAAGCTCTACGCCCACAGCGCCGCGAAAATCTATCGTGAGAGCTTCGACATGTTCATCGCCTGCGGCATTCTCTTCAATCACGAAAGCCCGCGGCGGGGGATGCACTTCATCACCCAGAAGGTGACGCACGGGGCGGCCTGCATCAAGCTGGGGATTCGCTCCTCGCCGGTGCTTAACGAAGAAGGCGAGCCGATCGTCAAGGATGGCAAACTGGCCATCGGCAACCTCGAAGCCAAGCGCGACTGGGGGTTCGCCGGCGACTACGTCGAGGCGATGTGGATGATGATGCAGCAGCCCAAGCCGGATGATTTTGTCATCGCCACCAACCAGACCTGGTCGATCCGGCAGTTGTGCGAGCAGGCATTCCGCTACGTGGGGCTGGACTGGGAAAAGCACGTCGTGGTGGATGCGCGCTTCGTCCGGCCGACCGAAACCGGGCCGCTGGTGGGAAACGCCGATAAGGCCCTGCGCGAACTCGGGTGGAAGCCGAAGACGAGATTCGCGGACTTGATCGCAATGATGGTGGACACGCACCTGGCGCGGCTGAAGTAGCCATCGCATCACGTGCAATGGGCAAACCCGCAGCAGCGGCAATCTTTGAGCCCGAACGGTTCGGCCGGCGGCAGGCCGCGGCGGATCTGGCCTTCGCTGAACATCGTCGCCGGAGCGAGATCCGGCGGGGGCGGCGGGCAGGCGGGAAGAGGCTCGACGAGGCTTTCGCTGAGGATGCGGACCTGGGCGATCGAGATGAGGGGGATTTTCATGAGCCGTTCGGCGACCGCCGCGAGCAGATAATGAAACGCCACCGGCAGGCGCAGGAACAGCGGCCGTTTGCCGACAACGCCGGCCACGCGGCGAACCGCCTGGGCGAGCGTCAATTCCTCCGGTCCGGTGACGGAAACGGTTTGCCGCGACAGCCGGTCATCAACAAGGCAGGCGGCGAGCAGACGGGCCATATCTTCAACGGCAGTAGGACGCATCAACCGATCGCGGAAGCCAACAAAAGCGAAAACCGGAAAGGTGTGGAGGGCATGGGAGAGGTGATCGAGCATGTGATCGCCGCGCCCGTAAATGACCCCAGCCTTGAGGACCGTGAAATCCAGGCCGGAATTTCGCACGATCTCCTCGGCGGCGAACTTCGACTCATGGTATCCCGAGCCACAATCCGGCCGGGCGCGGAGAAAGCTGAGCAGGGCGATTTTGCCGACGCCGGAGCGGCGGGCGGCAGCGACGACATGTTGCGTGCCGGCCGCGTGAACGCGCTGGTAGGTCTGCGAGCCCAGCTCGCGATTGATGCCAGCGCAATGGGCGACCGCCTGGCACCCGGAAAACGCGGCCGTGAGCTGATCCACATCATCCAGCCCGATCGCGGTGATGGAGACGCCGGGAGAGTTGAGCAGCGACGTATCGCGATGATCCAGACCGCGGGAGATGAGCACGACCTCATGGCCGAGCGCAAGGAGATGGCGGGCCAGGTGGCGCCCGACGAAGCCGGTTCCTCCGGTGATTGCGATACGCATGTGTGCTCCTATTTATGCAGTTATTTCTGTCGTTACTGAAATATAGGAATTACAGCGGCTGTTGTCAAGGGAAGTTTGATGCGCGCAGAGGCAAAAAAAGTGGATGAGGAAGTTCGTGGCACGGGCGTCTCGCCCGTGTTCAATGCCACAGACACGGGCGAGACGCCCGTGCTGCGAGAATTTCCATAAACCTCGTTACGGCTGGGAAGCCGCCGATTCGGCGGCGGACTGCGCGTTGGATTCGCGCAAAAGGATGGGTTGAAGGAGCTGCTGCAGCTCGGCCAGGGCGCCGTCGAGGGTGTTGACGATGCGGATGGATTCGCCGCACCCCATGCGCACCTTGGCTTTCTTCAAGTCCGCCCGGCTGGTCCACAGACCAACCACCATCTCCAGATCGGCAAACCGGGCGTGCAGGCGCTTGCACAGATAGCGGGCGTGGCCGATGGCGCTCGGCGGCAGCGCGGACACACACACCAGCTCGGCCTTGCGCTCGGCGACTTTCTCCCCCATCTCGCTGGCCAGCGCGGTAACCGAAACCGCCTCTCCCAATGCCCCCTGCTTGCGGAGAAGCTGGGCGAGCATCATCGCGATGATCTCATCGGCCTCATCGCGGGCGGGAAGACATAGAATGCTGATGCGCGACGATTTGGGCACCGACATGCGCGGCTGCTGATCCGCCTTGATCTCGGTGTTGCCGTTGCCGCGGGGCTTCTGGTCCGGCGCGGGCGGGGACGGGGGCGCTGGTGCGGGAGGGGCGTTATCTTCCATGTCCTCGACCACCTCGCGAATGCTCTGGCGGACGAAGCGGTGCCGAGCTTCATCGAGCCGGCCATAATGAAAATCGGCCTCCGCGCGGGCGAGGGCCGGGATGACGATCGTGTCATACACTTTTTGCAGCGGCTGGGTCGGAAGAAATTCATCCAGCACGTCCAGCGATTCCTCCGGGTCGCCCGCCAGCAGGCGCTGGTAATAGCGCTCGCTGGGCTCCAGCACAGGCTCATCCCCCAGCAGCACGCTGAGGAACTGAAGCTGCGGGACGTAGCGCCCCAGGACGACGAGGACCACCGTGAGCGGCGTCGCCAGCAGCAATCCAATCGGCCCCCACAGCCAGGTCCAGAACGCGGCGGAGACCAGAACGGCCAATGTCGAGATGCCCGTGCTCGAGCCGTACAGCCATGGTTCCAGCGCATTGGCCGTGATGACCTCGATCGCCACGAACAGCCCGATCAGCTCCAGCGTCTGGCGGCTCGACTCGAACACCGCGAAGGAAAGGATCAGCGGCAGGCTGGCCGCCACCCAGATGCCAATGTAGGGGACGAAACGCAGCAGCGCTGCCAGCAATCCCCAGAGTGCGGGGTTGGGAACGCCCAGAAGCTTCAGACCAATGCCGACCGCCACCCCGACCGATCCGTTGATCAGCGATTGCATCAGCAAATACCGGCTGATCCGGTCCGCCGCTTCGTTCATCGCCTGCGTCGTCACCGTCATCTGCCCCTGGCCGACCAGCCGGATGATGCGGTCGCGGAGGTCTTCGCGCTGGATCAGCACGAAGATCGTGAAGACCACGACGATGAAGGTGGTGCCGAGCGGACCGAGCAATGGGATCACCGCATTCTCGATATACTCGCCGACCGTCGGCAGCGGCGGGACGATTTTGACCGGTACGGCTTCGGCGGGCGGAATTTCGGGATGCGCCAGCTTTTCGATGCCGCGATCTTCGCCGGGGACGACCGGATCCGGCACCAGCCCGTCGCGCCCGGGGCGCACCTGCGCTGGCGTCGGCAGCGTCGCGGGTTGCGTGGTGGCCGATTGGGTGGTGGCCGGCAGCGTGCTCGGCGATGCAAACTCCTCTCCCAGTTTCCTGAATGGCTTGGCAACGTCCCCCAGCGTCCCGCCCATGGGATTCTTCAGCCACTGAATCCGCTTGTGCAGCTTCTGCTGATACTCGCCGCGGTTAAGTTCCAGCGCCAAGTCGCGAAGTTGCCCAGCCACCACATAACCAATCCCGCCCAGCACGGCGATCGTGAACGCCGCGACCAGCAGCACCGCCGGCACGCGGGGGATTTTCCATCGCTCCAACCGGCTGACCAGCGGCGCCAGCAGAAAGCTCAGCAGCACCGCCAGCGCCAGCGGAATCAGGACTTCCCGCGCGAAGTAAAGCGATGCGACCAGCACCGCCGCTCCGGCCAGCGGCAAGAGCTTCGATGATGGAATGTTGTAGGTGCGCGCCATGCAGGGGATTCAACCCGCGAGTTACAGGCTCCTCCGACTCAACTATAGCTCGGTTGCGGCGATCGCGTAACGTGTGAAGTGGGGGGATTCGGTATGTAGTGCTCGGCAGAAGCGTGGGCTACCATCGAAGCGCAATGCTCTTCTCTTCCGCCGTAGCATGGGTTTTCAACCCATGCCGAGCACGCCGGAATTCCCGAGCAGCGCGGAAGATCCTCGCCGCTTCTTCAATGTCCTACCAGATAAAGGATGCCGAGCCGCCTGGCACGGGTTGGAAACCCGTGCTACGAAAGAGGGCTCACCGCTTCTGGCGACCGCACTCTCAGCGAACCATCACCAGCGCATCTTCCACCACCACATCCACCTGATCGCCCAAGGAGAGCCACTGGGCGATGTCCGGATGTTGCTTAAGCAGGGCGAAATACTCATCGCTGTTGAACTTGATCTCCTGTTTCTTCAGATTCTGCTTCGACTGCGCGGTGCTGTCGGTCCAGATCTGGCCGTTCTGATAAAATGCCCGGCCGTTCACGAGCCGGGCCTGCTGGTTGTAGGTCTGCGCAACTTTGTACCCACCACTCGGTTGGGTGGCGGCAGCACTCGGCTTGACCTGATACACCGGGCCGCCGCGCCCGCCTCCAGCGCCATACTCCTTCCCCTTGCCCATCATGATCCCATCCTTCGCCTGCTGCTCATTCTCGCTGTACTTCATTCCGCCGGAGTTGCTGGCGTTGGCCAGCGCCTTTTCACCAGTGCGCGCCATCATGTCGGCCGCTTCCAAGTTCGCCGCGTCGTACTGCGCTTTGGCGCCTTCATGGGCCATGCGATCGTCGCGGAACTCGCGCTGCGTCTGCATCGTCAACGGCACGTTCCGCCGCGTTTCATCCTCAAGAATGAGATAAGACGTGTACGGCGTCACGATGCCCCAATCCCGGGCCAGTCGCGTCACTTCATCGCGCACCTCGCCCGACTCCCCGTGCAGGCGGATTTCCTCCAGCAGCCATCCCACCCGCCGCATCGCCCACAGCCGCGGAATGAACTGGTTGGCCGTGTCGCGCTCGGTGAAGGTCACATCGGTCACGAACTCTTTCCTCTGCCCATTCAGATTGCCGGTGATTTTCACCGAGGCCGGGCCTTTGCCGCTATAGCGTCCGAAGACGGTCAGCATCTGTCCTTTGAACAGGTCCGGAATGTTGTTGGGATAGAGCTGCGAGGTCTTGATGTCGCCGTTGAAGCTGACGGTCACGTGATCGAGCACCGGTTCCTTGATCTTGGTGTAGAAGTCGCTGACCTTCACTTCGATGTCCTCCTGCGGCAGCACGTACTGGCTGAGCGCGCCGGTGGCATTGGCGATGCGGTCGAGCAGGTGCGTATTCACATCATTGCCGATGCCGAAGCAGAAGATGCGCGTCGATTGCCCGTCCTTGATGGCGTTCTGCACGATCGGATCTTCCTGGGTAACGCCCACCGTCGGCAGGCCATCGGTCAGAAAAATGATGATATATGGATGCTCCGCCGGCCCGATCTGCTCGACCGGCGGATCGCCGGGCTTGGGCGCGCTGCGCACCGGTCGCAGCGCCTGCGCCTTGCGCAGGGCTTCATGAATTGCCGTCCCGCCAATCGGCTTCAGATCGGCCACGAACTTCTGTGCCTTGTCGATGTTCTCCTTGTTGGCATCCACCAGTTTCCCGAAGACATCCTCGGCGTCGGTGCTGAAACGGATGATCTCGAAACGATCCCCTTCGTTCAGGTTGGCCAGGCAGAACTGCAGCGCCTTTTTCGCCTGATCCAGCTTCGGCCCCGCCATCGAGCCGCTGGTATCCAGCACGAAGCAGATATCCTTCTTTTGCACCGCGTTGCGGGCCACGTCCATTCCCGGCGACGCCAGCAGGAGGAAATAGCCGTCATCCGGTCCATTGCGATAGGTCAGCAGATCGATCCCGATCGGATCCTTCGACCGGGAAAAGATCACTTTGAAATCGGTGTCCGGCCGCACGTTACGATCTTCGTAACCGATCACCGCTTTGTTTGGATTGGCGGCATCGCGCCGAATGTCGACGCTATGGCTGGGGCTATAGACGCTCTTGATCGGCTGCTTGCCGTCAATGCTGACTTTGACCGAAACATCCTGCAGCGGCTTGCTGCTGAATTTTTCGGTATTGAGAGGGTAGGTGTATTCGACCAGCCCCGAGTCGCTCTTGAGAAGCTGGGTGTACTGCAGCTTGACGTGCTTGCGGCTGTTTGGCTCGATCGGGAAAATCCGCACTTTGAAGGCATCCCGGCCAATGTATTCCAGCAGCGCCGGGTCCTTGTAGCGCCGCACGAAGTCCTCATAAATTGCCCTGGCCTTGTCCGCGCTCAGCAATTCCGCATCCATCATCTTCCCGTTCATGTCCATCGAAAACTTGTCGATGTGCGCGCCCTCCGGCAGCGGGAACATGTACGTCCCCTCCAGGCGCGCATTGTTGGGATTGAAAAACTCCTCATCCACGAAAGTGGTGGCCACCTGATCGTTGATCTCGACGCTGACGCGGTGATAGGTCACCTCGAGCGGGGCGAATACGAAATGGTTGGGCACCGGCTGGGGAACGTCGTGGATCACGATGAACCCATCAGCGCGGCAAAATGCCGCAAAAAGCAGAACGAACAGGGTGGCGGCGAATCCGGCAGCCAGTCGATTCAATATTTTCATAACGGCCTCTCGAAAAAATCCTGCTTGGTCAAAGACCACTCCCACGTTGTCATATTTGTTAGAACGCAGGCGGGGCAAAAAGTTCCAGCTGACGCCAGATGAATCTGAAAATGCTTCGTTGCGGCCTCTTCCATACACCGGGTCCAGCCGCTCGCTGAGAGGTCTATTTTATCCTGATCGCGGCATCGCCGCGGCGTTTCACGGTAAGCTCGCCAGACGGTACGAAGTTTACTAAAATAGCCACCTGCCGCCACCCGTGGGAATGGGGGTGGCAGATGCCGCATGACCCGAAACTTTGCCTTTATCCTCGGTGTCGTGTTTCTCGCAGTGGGAATCCTTGGTTTTGTCCCCGGAATCACCAGTGAAGCATCCGCCGATGCGACGATGCACGCCATGCGCACGGATGTCCGCCATCTCTTCGGCCTCTTTCCGGTCAACACCGCTCACAATCTTGTCCACCTTTTCTTCGGAGCCGTCGGAATATTCGCCGCGGTCTCCTATCCCATGGCGCGCAACTATGCCCGCACCGTGGCGATCGCGTACCTGCTGCTGGCAGTCTGCGGCATCGTTCCCGGCCTCAAGACCCTCTTCGGTTACATCCCATTATTTGGCCACGACATCTGGCTGCATCTGGCGATCGGCGCCATTGCCGCAATATTCGGCTGGCCGGTGCCCCGGCCAGCTACGGATTCAGCGGCCGTTCACACCACGCCCGAGCTCTGACGCATCTGCCTGCCACAATGGCAAGCTAACTGCGGCCTCTTCTATCCCTCCTGCCACGCTGACAGTGACACACTTCCAGGAGCGCATCGAGAATATGCCGTAACTTGTGTAAGCATAACTGGTTGCGATAAATATTTTGCCGCCGCCAATCGGCACCGGCTTTGTTATGGCAATGCCACGACGCTTCGCCTTGGGCGGATCGCGTTCTGGTTTGGAATCGCTGAAGCACGAATACGATATCGAAAGGAGCTAGGCATGGCCGCGAAGATGCTGGCATTTGATGCGGAGGCGCGTAAGTCTCTGCTCGAGGGCGTAACGAAATTGGCACGGGCGGTAAAGTCGACCTTGGGACCGCGCGGCCGGAATGCCGTGATCGACAAAGGCTGGGGCTCGCCCAACATCACCAAAGACGGCGTGACCGTTGCCGAGGAAGTCGAGCTCAAGGATAAGTTCGAGAACATCGGCGCCAAGCTGGTCAAGGAAGCCGCCAGCAAGACCAGCGACGTGGCCGGCGACGGAACCACCACCGCGACGGTCCTGGCCGAAGCAATTTTCCGCGAAGGTTCGCGCAGCCTGACCGCCGGGACCGATGCGATGGCCCTGGCCCGCGGCATTCGTGCCGGAGTTGATGCGGCCATGGCGTCGCTGAAGAAGCAATCCAAGCCGATCAGCGGCAAGGAAGACATCGCCAACGTCGCGTCGATCTCCGCCAACAACGACCGGGCGATTGGTCAGATCATGGCCGACGCCTTCGAGCGCGTCGGCAAGGATGGCGTCATCACCGTCGAAGAAGGCAAAGGTCTGGAAACCTACGTCGACGTGGTCGAGGGGATGCAGTTCGACCGCGGCTATCTCTCGCCCAATTTCATCACTAATCCCGACGAGATGGTGTGCGAGCTGGAGAAGGCGTACGTCCTGGTCTATGAGGATAAGATCAGCGCCGCCACAAAATTGATTCCGCTCCTGGAAAAGATTCAGAAGGCCAAGCGGCCGCTGCTCATTATCGCGGAGGATATCGACAGCGAGGCGCTGGCGACGCTGGTGGTGAACAAGCTGCGCGGCATCTTGAACGTCTGCGCCGTGAAAGCCCCCGGCTATGGCGATCGTCGCAAGGCGATGCTCGAAGACATCGCCGTCCTCACCGGCGGCGACGCGATCATGAAGGACCTGGGCATCGAGCTGGACAAGGTTGAAATCGCCCAGCTTGGCCAGGCCAAGATCGTGCGCGTCGACAACGACAACACAACCATCATCGAGGGCGCTGGCGAGAGCAAGGCGATCCAGGGCCGCATCGAACAGATTCGCCGCGAGATCGAATCGACAACCAGCGACTACGATCGCGAAAAGCTCCAGGAACGGCTGGCCAAGCTGGCCGGCGGCGTGGCCCAGATTAACGTCGGTGCGGCCACCGAAGCGGAACTCAAGGAAAAGAAAGCCCGCATCGAAGACGCCCTGCACGCGACGCGCGCGGCCATTCAGGAAGGCGTCGTCGCGGGTGGCGGCGTGGCCATGATTCGCGCCATGAAAGCCCTCAACGGCGGCGGTAATCTCAAGCTGGAAGGCGATGAGGCCACCGGCGTGAAGATCGTCCGCCAGGCCCTTACCGCGCCGCTCAAGCAGATCGCCGAGAACGCCGGCACCAGCGGAAGCGTCGTGGTCCGCCGGGTGATGGAGTCGAAGGACAATGACGGCTTCAACGCCTTGACCGGCGAATATGTGGATGTCGTGAAGGCCGGCATCATCACGCCCACCAAAGTGGAGCGCACCGCCCTGCAGAATGCGGCCGAGGTTGCGATTCTCCTCCTGACCACCGATTGCATCATCGTCGAGAAGCCCAAGGACAAAGACGACCACGCCGGCCACGGCCATGACCACGGCGGCGGCATGGGCGGAATGGGTGGCGGCATGGGAGGGATGGGCGGGATGGGCGGAATGGATATGATGTAGAATTCGATGAGCGATGATGAGACAGGCAACCGGCCGCTTGATTATGCTTCGCCGCAGCACGCGTCGCGCGTGCGACCGCACGGCTCGTTCCGACTGGACGCGCGGATGCACGGTAGTGGGTCAGTTTGGGTGCCACAGGTCGGCGTACTCGCAGACCTGTGTCTTACCGCGTCGTTACGCGGCACAGGTCTCGGAGTACCGCGACCTGTGGCACCCGGAAATTTCAACCTGACCCATTGCCGGATGCACAAGGTGAACAGGAGCAAGCGTGCCAACGGTCTTGCGGATCGGCCCTTACCGGTTCCAGTTCTATGGATCGGACATGAATGAGCCGCCGCACGTGCATGTGAAAAGAGATCGGGCCGAAGCAAAATTTTGGCTGGAGCCGCAAGTAAGATTGGAATTGCAACGCGGTTACTCGCAACACGAACTGAACGTGATTCAAAGGTTGACCGAGGAGCATCGTGAGTTCCTACTGGGAGAATGGCATGCTTATTTCCGTCGATGATGAGCGACTGCATGTGAAGGCGACGGATGTTCGCGTGACGGATGATGCCCTGTGCGTTGAACTGGAAGATGGGCGCTCGGTAACGGTGCCGCTGGTGTGGTATCCACGGCTGGTACATGGAACAAAGAAGGAGCGAAGCAACTTCGAGATCGGCCATTTCGGAATTCATTGGCCCGATCTTGATGAGGATATCAGCATTAAAGGACTGTTGTTGGGACATCAGTCAGGCGAATCTCAGCAATCGCTTGCGCGGTGGCTGAAATATCATGAGCGCGGCCGAAAGGTTCCGGTCCGCACGCTTCCGCTGCCTGCGTGGGCGCGGGCGGAACTTGGGGAAAAGGTAAAGACGAAGCCGAGAAAGTAAGATTGGCCAAACTGGAGAATCAACTATGAAACTACGACCATTGCAGGATCGGGTGATTGTGAAGCAGTCGGAAGCGGAGGAGCGCACCAAGAGCGGCATCGTGCTGCCGGACAGCGCCAAGGAGAAGCCGACCAAGGGGAAGGTGATCTCCGTCGGCCCGGGCAAGCTCGACGACAAGGGCAGGCCGATGGAATTGAGTGTCCGCGTCGGCGACACCGTCTACTATGGAAAATATTCCGGCACGGAAATCGAAGTGTCCGGCGAGAAGTTCGTGATCCTGCGCGAGCAGGATGTCCTTGGCGTGTTGGAATGAGAACCCACAGATAAACACAGATGAACTCAGATGAATATGGAAAATCCAGATCGGTCGTTTGACCTCGTCTGTGTCTATCCGTGTTCATCTGTGGTTCCAATTAACCGGAGTAACGGACCATGGCATCCAAACAGATGAAATTCGACACCGACGCCCGCGCTGAATTGTTTAGCGGGATGTCGCAGCTTTCGCGAGCGGTCAAGGCAACCCTTGGCCCGCGCGGACGCAACGTCGTGCTGCAAAAATCGTACGGCAGCCCGCGCATCACCAAGGACGGCGTTACCGTCGCCAAGGAGATCGAGCTTCCGCAGGCCTTTGAGAACATGGGCGCCAAGCTCGTGAGCTCCGTGGCCAGCAAGACCGGCGACGTGGCCGGCGACGGCACCACCACCGCGACCGTGCTGGCCGAGGCGATCATGGGCGAAGGGCTCAAGTACATCACCTCCGGCGTGAATCCGGTCACCGTGCAGCGCGGCATCCTCAAGGCCGCGGAAGTCGCGGCCGACGCGATTACCGCGCTTTCCAAGAAGGTGAAGGGACGCGAAGACTACAAGCGCGTGGCCACCATCAGCGCCAACGGCGATGAGCACATCGGCGACCTGATGGCCGACGCCATGGAAAAAGTCGGCAAGGAAGGGGTCATCACCGTCGACGAAGGCAAGAGCACCGAGTCGGTCCTGGAATACACCGAAGGCATGCAGTTCGACAAGGGCTATCTCTCGCCGTACTTCCTGACCAACCCGACGACGCTGCAGGCGATCCTCGAGAACGCGCTGATTCTGATTCACGAAAAGAAGATCTCGAATCTCGCCGAGCTGCTGCCGCTGCTGAACAAGATCGTCACCGGCGGCCGGCCACTGTTGATTATCGCCGAGGATGTCGATGCCGAGGCGCTGGCGGCGCTGGTCGTCAACAAGCTGCGCGGCGTGCTGAATGTCTGCGCCGTCAAGGCGCCGGGCTTCGGCGACCGCCGCAAGGCGCTGATGGGCGACATCGCCGCCGTCACCGGCGGAAAGTTCATCAGCGAAGACCTGGGCCTGAAGCTGGAAAGCGTCGAGGTTGAAGACCTCGGCCAGGCCAAGCGCATCGTGGTCGATAAAGACAACACATTGCTGGTCGAGGGCGCCGGCAAGAGGAAGGACATCGAGGCGCGCACCGAGCAGATTCGCATGCAGGTCGAAAAGACCACCAGCGACTACGACCGCGAGAAGCTGCAGGAGCGCCTGGCCAAGCTGACCGGCGGCGTCGCGGTGATCAAGGCGGGCGCGGCCACCGAAACCGAGATGAAGGAGCGCAAGGACCTGATCGACGATGCCCTGCACGCCACCAAGGCGGCGGCCGAGGAAGGGATCGTCCCGGGCGGCGGCGTGGCGTTCCTCCGCGCCATCGAGGCCGTGGAAAACGCCAAGCGGCAGGCCCGCGGCGATGAGAAGATCGGCTTTGACATCATCATCAGCGCCCTGAAATCTCCGGCCAGCCAGATTGCCGAAAACGCCGGCGAGGATGGCGAAGTGGTGGTGGATGAGATTCTCAACAACAAGAACCCCAACTGGGGCTACAATGCCGCCACCGGCGAATACGTTGACATGCTGAAGGCCGGCATCATCGACCCGACCAAGGTGGCGCGAACGGCGCTGCTCAACGCCGCCAGCGTGAGCGGCTTGGCCTTGACGACCGATGTGATCCTGACCGAATTGAAGGAAAAGAAGGGCCAGGATGCGGAGGCGGTCGCCGGTGCGGTTTCCTGACACGACAGCGAATTTCCCAAGGCACATAAGACCCCTGGCGCGCCTCGCGTGCCGGGGTTTTTGTTGGATTCTTGCGCTAAGATGAACCTTCTCAAACCGCCAGCGTTTTGATTAGCGAAAGCTCATCTGCTATTATTGTGTGTAGCTTCCCCATCTTCAGGAGTGTTCTCTCTATGCGAAAGTCCAAATCAAATGGCTTCACGCTCGTTGAACTACTGGTGGTCATTGGAATCATCGCACTGCTGATTTCGGTTCTGCTGCCGGCCTTGAACCGGGCGAGGCGGGCGGCGCGGGCGATTCAGTGTGGTTCCAACCTGCGCCAGATCGGACAGGCTTCGGCGATGTACTGGAACCAGTGGCGCGGGGTCATTCCCAATCATTCCGGTACGCTGGCCGAGAAGGGCGGCACGGGGAACTACTGGCAATACGATGCGCCGGAGTGGTTTGATGCGGTAGCGTGGACCAATGGCTGGAAGGGGAGCCGGACTTTGGCCACGCGGCAGGATGCCGGGGAAGGCAGCCAGTTTCGGCAGCGGACGCAGTACCTGTGGTGTCCTGATGTGGACCAGGGCAATTATGACGTGAACACCTGGGGCTCGAGCTACGGCGTGGGGCTGTACGTGTGCGGGGCGTTCTACTACAGCCCCGCCCGCCGCGCGGGCGCCTCTGGCACGCCTCCGGGCGGCAGTTCGTTTGACTTCCTCTGGGCCAGCAAGGTTCGCAAAGCGACGGAAGTAGTTTATCTCGCAGATGCCTCGCAGATGGAGTGGACCAGCGGCTGCTTTGCCTTGGCTGACAACGGCCTGGGAAATGTGACCAGCACCGGCACGACTCCAGCGACACCTTCGATCCGGCACGGCGGGGTGGACTACCTGTTTTTTGACGGACATGTGGAGAAACTGCGTCGGCCGCCGCATCCGTTCTGGAAATGGCCCGATCCGGTCACCACCAGCGATGGCGACAAGTACCGTCTGAGCGACGATCCCATGTGGGCTCCGGACGGCTCCACCCCCGACCCGCGTTACGTCACCTACGACAACTTCAAAGCGCGGTATGGTTATGTTAGATGATCGCGGCTTTGTCGAAGCCGTGCTGTTGAGAATTAATTTCTGCATAGGGACCACAACGGTGGAGTACTGGACTGAGAGATTGGAGCGTGAACATGCGTCGTAGAGGCTTCACATTGGTCGAACTGCTGGTCGTCATTGGAATCATCGCGCTGCTCATCTCGATTCTGCTGCCGGCCTTAAACAAGGCGCGGATGGCCGCTGCACGTACAGCCTGTTCATCAAACATGCGTCAGATCACGATGGCGCTGCAGATGTATATGACGGCCAATAAGAACAATCAGCCGCTCTGTGTGTCGCCGGTATATATCCCCTCGGGAAACGTGCTGAATGAGTATCTCTGGTTTGTGAGGATATGCCCATATCTGGGAATCAAGGAGTTGGATTCCGCGCCCGATGATGGATCGCTCAATGGCAAGCACGCGAAATACTGTGAGAGCATCTACAACTATGGCTCGGTGCGGAAGAGTCCGTTATTTTGCCCGTCCACAATCTGGCAGCCAGCTACGCCGTGGGCGCAGGATCCGCAAGTGGTGGCGAATTTCTCCATCGCCAATTGGGAGTATGCCAGCTACTGGCCGTTCACCACGTCCTGGACGAGGCAGACCAGATACGATGCCCCCACGATCGGCGCAGCAACCATTTTTGCCAAATACGGCAGGGCATTGTCCTCAAATCGCAACAGCGCGCAGACACCGGTTTTCGGACATTGTGACCAGTCCTACTGGTGGGGGATTGTGAACTATGGGCGTGGCTATCAGTCGGTGAGTTATTCGTTCACCGATGTCTCATCGGGCAGGAAGTACAACATGAGTTCGAATCACAATGACATCCTGCCGATGGCGTTCCTCGATGGGCATGTGGAGACATTCAATCGCGCGGAAATGATTGACCCAAACGTATTCGGCCCGAACGGTCGTTCGCCAGCTTGGGTTGTCCAGTACTATCCCAATTGCCAGTGAGCAGGTGCAGCGACGCATCCGTCGAACTGTGTTGCGGTTCACTGGTGAAACTCGCCGGCCGATTCCTATACTGCACCATCAAGCGACAGGAGAGATGGTGCTGACGAGCGAGCAGTTGCTGGAAGATTTGACTGAGGCGCAGCGGGCGGCGGCCAAGCACGTCGACGGGCCGCTGCTGATTATCGCCGGGGCGGGGAGCGGCAAGACGCGGGTGATCACGCGGCGGGTGGCGCATCTGATCAGCCTGGGGATTCCGGCATCGTCAATTCTGGCGATCACCTTCACCAACAAGGCGGCGGGGGAGATGAAGCAGCGCGTGGCCAGCGTGCTGGGCAGGCCGATTTACGACTTTGGCCGGCTCGAGCAGCGCGGATCGATGATCTGCACGTTTCATTCGCTGTGTCTGCGCATTTTGCGGCATTATGCGACGGTGGTGGGGCTGCCGGCGAATTTCACGATTTATGATTCGTCCGATCAGACGAAGGTGATCAAGGATGCGCTGAAGACGCTGGAGATTTCCACCACCAACTTTTCTCCCGGGACGGTTCACGCCACCATCAGCAATGCCAAGAACAAGCTGCAGTCGGCCGAGATGTTTTCCCAGGCGGCGGGGGACTTCTACAGCAAAAACATCGCGCGGATTTACAGCAAGTATCAGCAACTGCTCAAGACGAACAACGCGCTGGATTTTGACGACTTGCTGCTGCGGGCGGTGTTTGCCTTCCGCGATCATCCGCAGGTGCTGGCCGAGCTGCAGGAGCGGTTTCAGTACATTTTGATCGACGAATATCAGGACACGAATCACGCACAATACATGCTGGCGCATGCGCTGGCGGCCAAGCATCGCAACATCTGCGTGGTGGGGGACCCGGATCAGTCGATTTATGCCTGGCGCGGGGCGGACATCCGCAACATCCTGGAATTTGAGCGCGACTATCCCGATGCCACGGTGGTGAAGCTCGAGCAGAACTACCGCTCGACGAAGACCATTCTGCAGATCGCCTCGGGACTGATTTCGCACAACCAGCAGCGCAAGGACAAGCGGCTCTGGACCGAGAACGAGCAGGGGGAAAAGGCGACGGTATATCTTTGCCGCGATGAGCACGATGAGGCCGAAGTGATCGCCAATCGGCTGCAGGAGATGCACGAGAAGGAATCGGTCGACTGGAACAGGATGGCCATCTTCTACCGCATCAATGCCCTGTCGCGGGTGATGGAAGATGCCCTGCGCAAGAAGAACCTGCCGTACGTGATGGCGCGGGGCGTCGAATTCTACAACCGCAAGGTGATCAAGGATGTGCTGGCCTATCTGAAGGTGATCGCCAACCCGGCCGATGAGGTGAGCCTGACGCGGATCGTCAACACGCCGGCGCGAGGCATTGGCGATGCCAGCGTGAAGATCATGCAGAATTATGGCATTACTAACGGGCTGGGAATCTGGGGGGCGATGCAGCAAGTTGAGCAGATCACCGGGCTGTCTACGCGGGCGGTGAAGGCGGTGCGGTTGTTTGTGAATGTAGTCAATGCCTGGCGCGGAGCAGCGGGGGGGGCAGGGGAGGCGGGGGGAACTGTTGGATTATGGGCGGGAGAAAGCGGGCAGGGGCCCGTCGCGGGAAAGGCCGGAACCGAGCGCGTCGGTGTGCGGGCGCTGATGGAGGATGTGGTGCGCCGCAGCGGGATTGAAGCGTCTCTGGTAAAAGAGGAATCGGCCGAAGGAGAAGATCCGCTGGCGAACGTGAACGAGTTGATCACCTCGGCGGCGGAGTACGAGGCGGAGAACCCGGAGGGGACGCTGCAGGATTATCTGTCGATGATCTCGCTGGTGAGCGATGTGGATCATCTCAAGGACAGCGGCGGGGCGATCACGCTGATGACGCTGCACGCGGCGAAAGGGCTGGAGTTTCCGGTGGTGGCGATGATCGGCCTGGAGGAGGGGGTGTTGCCGCACAGCCGGGCGCGGGAAAGCAAAGCCGAGCTGGAAGAAGAGCGCCGGCTGTGTTTTGTGGGAATCACGCGGGCGCAGAAGAAGGTGCTGCTGTCGAAGGCCGCCTATCGGACCGTCCGAGGCTTGCGCGAACGGACAGTGACCAGCCCATTTCTGAACGAGATGCCGGCGGAGGCGATGGAGATATTCGATCGCACCGGCGTGGAGAGCGAAGAGGAGAGGTCGGCTTGGCGCGGTCGCGACCGGAGCGAGGCCGAGGGGCTGGCGAGTGAATTCAAGCGCGGCCAGCTTGTACGGCATCCGACGTTTGGATTGGGGCGGATCGCGGAGATCTCGAACATGGGACAGCAGACGCGGGCGGTGGTGGAGTTCAACGCGGCGGGAAGGAAGACACTGATCCTGCAGTATGCCCGGCTGGAGCGATTGGAATAGGTTGACCGAACTGCTCGGCACGGGTTCTGGAAAACCCGTGCTACGGGAGGATTCGTGGCAACTGCGGGGCGGCGTCGATATAATCAAATCCGGGGTGAGAGCGGTTCGGCGTTGATCTGAATGTTTATCCAGGAGTTTCGATGAAATTGCGTGTGTTGGCGGCAGTCTTACTGTGTTCGAGCATTGCGGCAGGGGCGACCAAGACGAGCAAGCCCACGAGCAGACCGATGTCCAGGGCGCCGGCCACGGCGCCCACGACGCAGAAACTTCCGTCGCCGGCGGAGCTGATCGAGAAGATGAAGAGCCTCGCCGCGGCCGAGGATAGTCTGCCGAAGGTGGCCTATTTCGATTTGTCGGATGGGCTGACCGAAAAACCCGCGGGCTTTTCGCTGTTCGGCGCTGAGAGTGATTCGATGACCCTGCGCGAGCTGGTGAACCGCATTCATGCCGCGCGCGATGACAAGGACATCAAGGCGGTGCTGCTGACGGTGGGGGAGCACGAGCTGAAGCTCTCGCAGGCGCAGGAGATTCGCAACGCCCTGGCTGACCTCGGAAAATCCGGCAAAAAGACTTACGTCTATGCCGACAGCTACGACACGGTGGGATATACGCTGGCCAGCGGCGCCAGCGACGTCTGCATGTTGGGCGGCGGGGAGATCATGATTCCCGGCATCGGCATGGAGGCGACCTTCGCCAAAGGGCTGCTCGACAAGATCGGGGTGAAGGCCGATTACATTCAGATCGGCGAGTACAAGGGCGCCGAGGAGCCGTACACCCGCGAAAAGGCGAGCGATGAGCTGCGCGGCGAATTGAACAAGCTGATCGACTCGCTCTATGCCCAGGTGGTGGAGGGGATCGCCAGGCATCGCAACCTGAGCGCGGACAAGGTGAAGGAGATGATCGAAGAGGCGATG
This sequence comes from Tepidisphaeraceae bacterium, assembly GCA_036744635.1. Classification (GTDB taxonomy): domain Bacteria; phylum Planctomycetota; class Phycisphaerae; order Tepidisphaerales; family Tepidisphaeraceae; genus DAIOHQ01. The sequence continues at coordinate 28,717 of DAIOHQ010000007.1, forward strand.
GTGACCGGCGAGGCCGCCAAGGAGCGCGGCTTCGTGGACCATCTGGTGGATGTCGATGGCTTGCGTGACCTGATCGCCAAATCCCTGGGCGAAGAGAAGATCAACCTGCTGCACGACTATGGAAAGCCGGCCCGCGACTCGGTCGATTTTTCCAATCCGTTTGCGCTGTTTGCCTTGCTGGCGCGCCGGCCGGAGGTATCGACCAAGCCGGCGGTGGCGCTGATCTATGCCGACGGCGTGATCGTCGACGGCCAGGGCGGGGAAAGCATGTTCGGCGGGAGCGGGATCGGATCGAAGGACATGCGCGAGGCGCTGCGCATCGCCGCCCGCGATGAAAAGGTCAAGGCGATCGTGATCCGCATCGACTCGCCCGGCGGCAGCGCCCTGGCCAGCGAGGCGATGTGGCAGGCGGCGCGGCGGGTGGCCAAGGAGAAGCCGCTGATCATCAGCATCGGCTCGATGGCGGCCAGCGGCGGGTATTACCTGGCGTCGGCCGGGGAGAAGATTTACGCCGACCCCACGGCCATCGTGGGATCGATCGGCGTGGTCGGCGGAAAGTTCGTCACCAAGGATCTGTTCGACAAGCTCGGCATCAACAGCGAGTCGTTCACCAAGGGCGCCAACGCCGACCTGTTCAGCTCCAACACGCCATTCAGCGATCATCAGCGGCAGATGGTGACGAGCTGGATGAAGACGACTTATGAGCAGTTCACCCAGCGGGTGATGAGCACGCGGGCGGGCAAGATCAAGGATATTGACAAGGTTGCCCGCGGGCGGATTTTCCTGGCCCAGCAGGCGAAGGAATTGGGGATGGTGGACGAGATCGGCGGAATCGATGATGCCATCACCTTTGCCGCCGACAAGGGTGGCATGAAGGAAGGGGAGTATGATGTTCGCATCCTGCCGGTGCCCAAAACGCTGGCGGATTACTTCGGCGGCGGCAGCGACGCCAAATTCCCGATTCGACAGCAGATGAGCCTCGCGGAAGATTCGATCCTGCGGGCGCTGGCGCCGGCCACGCGCAAGCTGATCGGCGAGGAAATCCAGATGATCCAGTTGCTGCAGGATCGGCCGGTGATGCTGGTGTCGCCGTATCGGGTCACGGTGCGATAGCCTCCGAAGCTTCTTTGCATTGATATCAGTATTTTCGAGGGACGTGGTTCGTGGTACATCCTTTGCTTTTGCTTATCGCGTACGACAGTGCGAAAGGAGAAACTATGAGTTCCGAGTTACTGGCGGTAATGTTTCCGATGGCGGCGGCTGGCCCGGCCTTTTTAGTATGGCTCTGCGGCGGGGGATTTGGCTTGGCGGTCGTCGTCTTCATCGTGTTGAAGCTGTTCGGCAAGTGATTCTGTGCTGGATCATTCGCACGAGGACCGTCGCTTGACGCGGCGGTCCTTAATTTTGTTCCTGACTCGCCGGCGGCTACAATCATCAAATCTTTGCCCAGGGGCGCCGATGGATCGCAAGCTGCACTACGAGGCCGCCTTTGAAGCGTTTCTGCGCGAGCGCGGGATTCCGTATGTCGCGGTGGACGAGGCTAAGAAAGCGCTGTTTTCCACTTCCAAACTAAAGAGCTTTGACTTTGTCGTATACAGTAAGAACGGACCGAACCTGCTGCTCGACGTGAAGGGGCGGCAGGCCCGCGGCGACGGGGGCGGGCGCGGGGCGTCGTTTCAGAACTGGGCCACCGAGCAGGATGTCAACGACCTGATGCAATGGGAACAGGTGTTCGGCGAGGGGTACAAGGCGGTGCTGGCGTTCGTCTATTGGGTGGATCCGCCGCTGCTGGCGGGGAACAACGATTCGGGGATGTTCTCGCATCGCGACCGCTGGTATCGGATGATGGGCGTCGAGCTGAGCGAGTATCGCAGCCACATGCGCCGGCGCTCGGCCAAGTGGGAGACGGTGGCGCTGGCGGCGCAGGATTTTCGTTCGCTTGCCCGCCCGCTCGAAAGCTGGTTATGATGGTGAACATGAAACGACGCATGCTGACCGTATGCTGCGGTATCCTGAGCATCCTGCTGCTTCCGGCGCTCACCTTTGCCCGGGTGGTGGAGGAAAAGGAGATCGTCGATGCCCGCCTGGAAGGATATTCACGGAACGTGACCTTGGCCGACAGCACGACTTCGCTGATCTGGCTGCTGTTTATTTTCCTGGCGGCGCTGGCGCTGGGCGTGCTGTTTAGGAATGCGAAGCGAACCCATTTGGACTAAGGAACACCAAGCCGCGGGCGGCGTGCCCGCGGGATGATCCATCCGCGCGGCGCAATCAACCGGCTCTTGCGGGGCGCAGGCGCATCTTCAACCAAGAGGAGACATCGATGAAATCCATCGTTTTATGGTCCCTGCTGGGACTCAACATGTTGCTGTTGGTGCTGTTCCTGGGAAGAAGCCACGAGAACGCCGCGTATGCGCAGCCGGCCGGCGGCGGCAGGGCGGGAAGCTATATCGCCGCGCCGGGGCTGATCAACGGGGCAAATACCGAGGTGGTGTTTATCGTCGATACCCGCAACGGGTTTCTGACGCTGGCCGCGCAGGACAAGGGAAACATCCAGGCGGTCCGGCCAATCGACCTGAACCGCCTGTTCAAGTGATCGTAGCATCAGGCATTACTTTCGAGGAATACACCATGGATAAGAAAACATTCGGTATCGGCGTGCTGGCAATCACCGCATTGATTCTTCTGATCGCCAATCTGCTCCCACAGCAGGCCGCGATGGGTGGCTTTGCCATCAGCGATTCCCGCGCGGAGTACCAGCTCATCATCGCTCACGGCAACGCCGGCAGCGACGACGTCTACATCATCAACCGCGACGGCAAGATGATCCTGTTCCAATGGGACAACAAGAACCGGGTGCTGGTACCGTCGGCCGCCAAGGATATCACAACCTTCTTCGGCGGCGTGGCCGGTGGTGGAGGCGGCAAGTAATTCCGGCTCGAAACTGGCAAGCTTGATCTTTATGAATAGGAGGTTTCGTGCAAGCACGGATCGCACGCCTGGCTGAACGCGTGCTCAAGGGAGAATTGCCCGATCGCGCTGACGCCGCGTATCTGACCGGCGTCGGCGGGGACGACATTTACGACCTGTTTTACTGGGCAAACCGCATCCGCATCGCCATGATGGGGCGGGATGTGAAGTTCTGCGCCATCGTGGCCGCCAAGGTGGGGGGGTGCAGCGAGGATTGCAAGTTCTGCGCCCAATCCGAAGCCTACGACACCGCCGTCGGCGAGCAGACGAAGCTGACCGATGAGCAAGTGCTCCAAAGCGCCTGGCACGCGGCCGAGATGGGCGCCGACAGCTTCGGCATCGTCAACAGCGGGCGCGGGCCGACCCGCCGCGAGCTGGAGGAATGGCTCAAGCCGCTGATGGTGAAGATCGCCAGCGAGGGCAAAACGCGGGCGTGCGCCACGCTGGGGGCACTGACGCCGGAGACGGCGAAATTCCTCTATGACTGCGGCATCCGGCGCATCAATCACAACATCGAAACTTCCGAGCGGCATTATCCCAACATCGTCTCGACCCATTCCTACAGCGAGCGCATCAACACGCTGAAGGTGGCCAAGGAGGCTGGGTTGTCGCTCTGCTCGGGCGGAATTTTCGGGATGGGCGAAGTCTGGGAAGACCGGCTGGACATGATGTTCGCCCTGCGCGAGATCGGCGTGGACGTTTTCCCGATCAACTTCCTCAACGCCATCCACGGCACGCCCTTGGCCGACCAGCCGCAGCTTGCGCCGATGGAGTGCCTGAAGATCATCTCCATCTGCCGATTCGTGCTGCCGAGGGCGGAGCTCAAGGTGGCCGGCGGGCGGGAGAAGGTGTTGCGCGACCTGCAAAGCTGGATTTTCTTCGCCGGGGCCGACAGCACCATGATCGGAAATTATCTGACCACCTATGGCCGCACGCCGGAGATGGATCACCAGATGGTGATGGACCTTGGGCTGATGTGGAGAAATTATGATGGTGGGGGAGTCAAGCCGGCCACCGAGGACCCGGCCCTTTCCCGCGTCGCCCATACCGGCCGGCACCGTATCCCGATCCTGTACGAGCGCGAGGTGACGGCGCCGGCCCCGCAGCTTTCCGGGACGCCGTAGCCATCTCACGCGGGTCATGCCGTCCGTGCCGCAACCAACAATTCATATCACCGGAGTGGGGCTGGTCAGCGCGCTGGGGAGCAGTGCGCCGGCGACGTTTGATGCGCTCTTGCAGGGGAAATACATCACAGATCATGCCCGAGTTCCGCTGGCGCCTTGGGGGGAACATGCTCGGGTGACGCAGCTTGCGATTGCCGCGGCCGAGGAGGCGATTGCGTCGGCGGGATGGACGGCGGAGGAACTGCGCGAGGATGAAACTGCCCTGATCGTGGGCACCAGCAAGGGGCCGGTGGATGCGTGGCTGGCGGGGATGAAGCAGCATCCTGCCCCCCTGCTACATATGTCAAATTCACCATATGTGATAGGGGGGTTGGGTGGATTCGGATTGGCCGAAGTTTCCGCGACCCTCTCTCGACATCTTTCGCTGGGAATGGGACCGGCCGAAACGGTGTCTGCCGCGTGTGCTTCGGGACTGCACGCGATCATCCGGGGGGCCATGATCTTGCAAGCCGGCCAGGCAAAGCGGGCCTTGGTAGTGGCCACGGAATCGTCCTTGCATCCCCTGTTCATCCAGAGTTTTCAGCGCCTTGGCGTCCTGCCGCGCGAGGGCGTCGGATGCAGGCCATTTGACGTGGAGCGCGGCGGGTTCCTGATATCCGAGGCGGCCGCCGCTGTTTGCCTGGAATTGGACGCACCGGCCAATTCCTTCGCGGCCATCGAGCGTTTCGCCATGGGAGCCGACGCAACCCACCTGACCGGCACGGATCTGCGCGGGAGCACGCTGCGGCATCTGTTGAAAATGGTGATGGGAGACCGGCCGGTCGATCTGGTGCATGGCCATGGCACCGGCACGCTGATGAACGACCCGGTGGAGTTGGAGGCGCTTGAGGCAAGCCTGACAATACGTGGGTCGGGCGGGCCAGTGCTGTATTCGCACAAAGGCGCCTTGGGACATAGTCTCGGCGCTGCGGGTCTGGCCGCCGTTACGCTGAATTGTCTGATGCACCGCCGGGCCATCGTTCCGCCCAATGTGCAAACGAAACACCCGTTGACGACCCACATCGTGCGCCTCACCGATCAGTTGGTGCGCCTTCCCATCCGCCGCAGCATCACCTTGGCCGCCGGTTTCGGAGGACCGGTGGCGGTGGTATCACTGGTCAGTGAATAACCCGCGTCAAGCCCGAATTGATGCTGAAATGCCGAGTCTCAGCCCGATTTTACTGAATGAAGCCTCCCCCACGTCGAGCTTAACATAACATGGATTATCGGACGTTGGGCGCACACGTCCATCTTCGATAACCAGTTATGTAAGCCCCCGGAATTATGACCGGAACTGCGCAGAACGCCCAGATGCTTAGACCTGCCCGCAGGAAGCGACCCACGAGCAGGCCCGGAAATGCGACTGCCGGGGCGAATGCAGCCGGCCGCCGCTTGCTCGAAATGCAATGTTCGATCCATGAACATTCACCTTCCCGACGCCACCGAGCAGTTTCCGGCCACTCGCGGCGAACCCCACAACATGCAGTCCACAAAACACCAGATTACACCACAGCAAGCCCCTGTCAAGTCCCATAATCTTTTTCGACAGCTGGCCACCCAGCCGCTACGCTGACAGCATGAACGAACTGGCCGACCTTGCCGCCGCCGCACGACGCCCGACGCCCCCACGAGCGGCACAGCCCCGTCTACAGCAATCCAGAACGCTCCCCCGCATCATGGCAGGTTTCTGGTACGGCCTGGGCTTCTGGTTGGCTGGACTACTCACGCTCATAGTCACCTCCATCCCAATCACGATCGCCAACAGAGCCAGCGAAAAACACAACACCGACGACCTGAACAGGATGATCGAAAATGTTAAGAATGGAAAGCCGGCACTTACACCAAGCCAGGCCAGATGAGCCGCCGCACGCGCCGTCAAGACACAGCCAACGCATAACGCAACCATCAGAAGTCCCCATCCTCTTCACTCTCTTCATCATCCAAATCCATCTCGACCGCATCAAAGACCGCACCAGGACCATCATCGCCGCCGTCCTCCAGCTCAGACCCCTCAACGCCAGCTTCATCCTCATCCGCCTCATCCCCATCCGCCTCATCAACATCCGCCTCATCGCCACCATCGAGAATCGCGTCTACATCCGCTTCATCGGCACCCATCTCTTCCGCGATTGCATCAGCGGCTTCAGCATCCGCAATCATTTCCTCCACATCGACATCACCCTCATCGGCCACCTCGTCCATCTCTTCGGCCAGAGCCTCAGCACTACGATCCTCCTCTTCAGGCAGAGACACGCCCATCAAGCCAGGAATCGAAGAACCGTACCTGGCGCCGGCAATCGCGTCAGCACGCCCAGCCGCACGCCACTTGATCAGAACCGCAGCCGGGTTGATCCCGCTGGACCCCGGATACTTCACGGAATTGAAACCATCGAAATACGCACCCTTCATGCCCCAACCCTTGAGTTTTTCTAGAATTTTTCCCACGAGAATGCACCTCGGACAAGAGAACCTTTTGTCACCACACAAGAACACGGCGCTCTCCTCTCCCTCATCTTCGTCAGGCATCGCCCGGCCGCTGCCGGGCCGGAGTGCTACAGGGTTTCAGTCCCGCTGGACAACGCACTAGCGTTCCCTTCCGCTTCCTGATGCTCATTCAAAACACTTCAACCAAGCGAACGAAAATAAACATCCGACGCAAATCCTTGCTCTGCCGCCGCCGATTAAACAGATCAATGCCAGGCAGCGAATGCAGATTGCGAATGTCGCTCTGCACCGTCATCCCGCCAAGAACGCACAACCCGCCAGACCCTAACACACACTGGCTCGTGAGCTTGCGCTTGGACACAACCGGGAAATCACGAACGAAAGAAGTCACCGCAGAAATCTCCGGAGAGAGATCGAGGCGAACCAACCCACCCGCGACCGAACGAGCTTTCACGGTGAACACCGTGCCCGTCGGAATCACCGCGAAGTCAACATCGCTAACCGTCCCCTGTGGCGAAACCGTCCGCTTCGGGACCGGAACCGAATCGCCGACCTGAAGCGAACTCTCCTCCCCCTCGACCACCAACAGCCGGCCAGAAGTCAACACCTCCGCCCCACCCCGATCCACAGACGCCGCAAGAGCCGCCTTCAGCCCAACGGCATAAGTCTGCAACTTCGCCACCGGCGCCGAAACCCCAACATCCATACCCGCATCGATCCCCCACTCGACGCCGAGGTCCTTCGCCGAAGTTTCAGACAACTCGACCACCGTCACATCGACGCTGTACTGATGGCGCACGCTGGTCATCCGCTCATGCAATACCCGCATGTGCGCAATCCCCTCACGTGTGTCGTGAGCAACAATTCTGTCGCCTATGCTAACAATGCTGGAGTGCGAGGAACCCGCGAGCTTGTACACACCCACCCACTCCGCAGCCAACCCGAACGGAACGGAGAACACGTCATCCATCAAGTCATTTTCGCCAGGCGACCCAAGATACACCACGCCGCCGGCTCGCGGAGCGACAATCGAGTCAGGACCCAGCTGGGCCGCAAGGGACTCAAGCACCTCATCACTCCCTCTATCTACAAACACCCCACGGACAACCGCGCCCGCCCCCCGAGGATCAAACGTAACCAACACACCCAGACGCGCGAGACCCGCCGCCGCATCATTTAACGAGCCGTCTACCGCCACCGAGATACGCACCACCGGCGGCATCAACGGAACCGTCAGCTTGATTTCCTGCTGGCCTCGTGGAGGCACGAGCGGCAGCTTCTGCCCTGGCGGCATCAGCGGCACGGAGAACGTCTCCAACCGTCTCGGTGGGTCTGGACGACGGGCGTCCTCCATCGAGCAGCCCAGCACGAACAGCAGTACCGCCGCAACCCCAAGTGACTTGTTCCCCAGTGTCCACGTCCTCCCAGACACTGCTCCCGCTCTTGACCGAACAGGCCGACAACTTAAGCGATCCATACCGTTCTCCAATCCCAATGACCCTGCCTTCAATCACCACGAACGCCGGCGCCACAACGCCAATGCGCCGAGGACCATCATCCTTGACCCTGGGCTTCTCCTTCACCGCCGCTTTCATCCCCGGCGCATCCTCCGTGGCCTTTATCCACGGACGACTTGTCGGGGACGCCGCAGCGGCGGAAGCAGCACCGATCTTTCTCTCTTCACGCTCGCGCTCAATGGACACGGCCGTTGTCTGCGCTACAGCCGAACCGCCCCGCTGCGTACCCATGTACCACGCGAAGCCGAGCAGAGCGGCCACCGCACCGTACTTGAACAACCTGCCACTGAATGAACCACGTTTCGCCATTTCTGCCACCTTCTCGACTTTCCGGCCTTCAACCGAGGCCCGCGTTTTTTCCATCGCTTTGCGCAGCTTGCGCACACTCCCAACGTGCGTGAAAGAGTTGTAAAGCCGCCAGGTCAACCCCTTGTCCATGAACGGCGCTTCGGTGAACGTGCGCAGAGGTTTCGCCCCCGGCCGACCCTCTTCGGCGTCAAACGCCCACACCTCATAGAAAAACAGGGGCAGCGGAATGCGCAGACCGAACATAAACGGACGACGGCGCTTGTCCACTGCCTTCGTGTACTCGACACACTGCCGACGCCACGACAACGCAATCTGCATCCGATCCTGGGAAAGCAATAGATATTGCTGCAGCAAATGCCGGTGCATGGTCGTCAAAGCCAGAAGCCCAGGATGCTCGGTCTTCTGGAAGCGCTGATCGAACCATTTATGCGCCTCATCGACCACCACGAAGGCACCAATCGGAATCCAATTCGACTCCGGCCCGTCGATCACGTGCGGCCCGTGCACCTCCTCGAACTCACGGTCAACCTGCGCATCGCTGATGCTGCCACGGAAATTCGCATCGAGCTTTTGGCGCTCATCGCGATAGGCGCTGTACTGCGCAAGGCGCTCAATGAACTTCTCAAAGTGCTCGCGCGATAACGGCTTAATATACTTGGCGAGCGCCTCACCCCCAGTCAGGTTCAACAGCTTGCGAATCACCCGCATCTTCAGCGGCAGATTCGTATACACAGGACGCCGGTCCACCTTGATACCAGTCACCACGCGCTTCACGGCGTGCAATGACTTGCCCGAGCCAGGCTTGCCCTCGAGGATTTCAATGCCGGTGGAAGGAGGCGAGAAGCCCTTCATGCGCGCGGCCTTACCGATCCAAACCGCCAGAAACAGACCGCACACGATCACCACCAACGGCAACGCAAACGCCGCCGCGATTCCCATCAGAACTGTATGCGTATCCACGTGCATTCATCAGCCAGCGTTAAGAGTCGGAATGAAGGCGAGCACCCACCGCACCGTGCGAATGGCACACACAACGACGAACCCAGCAGCCAGCAGCGTCAACATTTCCACAATCGGCAGAATCCGCTCCACCTTGCCGAGGTAGCCGCCCAAAGCGGTGAAATAAGGGCCAAGCGTGTACCCCACCTTGTTCGGATCAAGACCCGCGAACAGCATCGTCTTCTTGGCGATCTTCAAACCCGAATCCAAGGCCCCCGTGAACGACTCAACAATCAAAGTCAAAATCGAAGTCAGCCACGCCATAACGCTCCTTATGCCCGACGAAGTTCCTTCCACACCCACCAGCCGCTACCCATCGAGGTCAACATCAGCAACGCCGCATCCACGAACACCTTGAGCGTTGACGCCCGATACCACGCAAAGGGAACATGCACATCCAGACCGCCTGGCATAGGGTTGGACACGCCCATCGCCGACGACCACGACCCCCAGGGAATCTCGACAGCAAACTCGTCGGTCGAGTCCGGCGCCGTCACGCTGGCCACCGGCTGCGAAGTCGGAACGGTTGTGGGCTGGGAAGTCGGCTGAGTCGCAGGATCGTTCGAGTTATCCTCCACCACCGGGAGATCGAAGCCCCCCTCGAGCACGAGGTTAGCACCGTAACCGATGCAGAGAGGAGGAGAATTTGTAAAGGCGTTATAATCCGCAGGCAGGCGCGTAGGGGAAGTGCGGACACCATTACCGAAATGCCCGCCGACCAGCATGTAACAAGTTCCGCTTGCGCCCAAGCTCGACGAAAGATCAACACGATACACCGAGCCGCCCACCCGCCGCACGGTGGCCGTCACCTCCCGCCAGTACGCGACGCTGGTCCCCGTCCGCTCCCAATGCGTGCCGACCAGAGCGTCCCCGACTTTCTCAAGCCGGTACGGCCCATACACCACACCGCCGCTCGTGCCCCACTCCCCGGTCCCAGCCAGCTCCGTGCCGAACGCACCGCCATCATTGGTATAGCCGAACCAGAGGACAGGAACGCCAACATTGTTCAACGCACCATCGCCATTATTGTCCGCCCTCAAGCTCTCGCAAAGCGCCAGCACGATCAACAACACCCCGCACATGCGGCGGTTGTTCCGCAATGACCTGCCACCTCTAGAACCACAGTCATCGTCGGGCAGGAGTCCCGACGCTCGGCCACGGGAGTACCCGGCCCAGTGCAGAAGGAAACTACCCTGACGCCGCAGGAAAGATTCCGGCAATGGATGAGTAGTGATTTTCAAGAGAGGTTCTCCGCAAGATTCTCGGCTCGTCCCGGCCAGTCACGGTCTCCCTGCGCCTGACTCCGGGAGGAAGATCGAAGGAAGAAAAGATCAGGGGCCGCTGTCCATGCGCCAGAATGAATCACGAACCATCATGAAGCCGAACATGCCGAAGAAGATTGCGGCCAGGACGGCAAGGCCGTCAGCCTTCAGCCATTCGACAATCGGTTCCTCGAACTCGATGGAAGTCGGAGAGAACACAATGCCATCGGTCGAATCATTCAGCATCCGACCGATGACATGCGCTCCAGACCAGTCACCAGAGAACCCAGCAGACCACGAAGCCGCACCTGCAGCAGCTCCAGTCCCCTCATCGACTGTGATCGAGATTTCATTACCAGACGATCCCGCGATCCAGGCCGAAGCTGAATCCGACCACTGAAACGCCCACGAGCCACGCACGGTCGACGCATACGCGAATGCGGGATCGACGAGCATTTCCCCACGAATGATCGAGGGAAAGCCGGTCGGAGGAGCGGCCAAGCTGGCCGAAGTCATAACCGTGCAGAAGATGAAGACGAGTCTACACGTCATTGTACTCAGCCCGGTCGTATCCCTGATCGCTTTCGCCCTTGGTCATCGGCGTATGCTCGTAACGATCCTTCCACATCTGATTCTTCATCGCCTGATTCTGCCGGCCGGTAATGCCGACGCCCGGCCCGCTGTCGACAGATCGCAGCATCCAAGCGAAGGCCTTCTTTGCAATCCAGAAGCCGCCGCCAATCGTTACTGCCACGACGAGAGCAGCCCCGGCAGCAACCGCGACCGCCGCCGCAATAACACTGGCAGGGCAGATAGAAAAAAAGCAAAGCCTCCCGTCGACGGATCAGGAACCGAAGGGGGAAGCGAGACCGAAAACCCGTCGTTGCCGGCGTCAATGACATCAATAGGTGTTACGCCCAAATTGACATCGGCCAACTTATCGTAGGTGTTCAGGTTCACAAGCTGGAAGTAACCCCCACTTTGGTCGAACATCTGTAACGGAGGATCACCGTCCGAGGCATAGGAAGCAATCCCATCATCCCACACCAACACCCGATCAGCCACACCCGCATCTGAGCTCAGCTGGAAGGTGTACGATGACAGCAACCCGTCAGGAGGAGCGGCAAACACACTGCCCCCAGCCCACAACGAAACGAACACCGCGATCACAAATTTCAGAAACATGATCAGCTCCACAAGAAAACAATCAGCCGCCGTCGATGAGCACAACGGCGGCTGAAGGAGGAGGAGAACGCCCGCAGGGAAGGATTACACCTTTCCCATGATCCAGTTATAGGCCTTCTTGGCCACCCGAAACCCACCGCCCACGGTGAACGCCTGCACCAGGGCAGCACCAGCGAGCACGGCCACCGCAACCGCCAGCACGGTCGGACTGATGATCGTGGTGAAATCCAACGTCGTAGGCGGCGTGTAGACCGTCTGCCCCACCGAAAAGAGAGGAGTCGCGGCCATCAAGCCCGCAACGAACAAAGACGCAACGAAACGGGGCTTCAACATGAGAAGCACCTCCAGGAAAGAGAAACGAACATCACCAGCCGAGCATCAACGACATCGTCGACCACACCAGCCGGATCGCATAACCCGTGAAATGCAACACGGCCGCAAAGCAGACCCCGACCAAAATCCAGCCACCCAGGTCATACATCGCACACCGCCTCGCCCGTTCTCATCCCTATCCAAACGGCAAGGGCTAGCCAGCACAGCTTTCCTTCCGCTGGCCACCCCTACGCCGCCACCGCCTTTGGACCAGACGCCGCCACCTGCACGACCTGGCCAGCTTCGACGCGAACGCCGCCCTCCGGGTTGAGGGACAGGTCGCAATCGTAAGTCTGGCCGACGACGGCCAGCCCGGCGAAATCGGGCGTCGCCTTGAGAATCTGGGCGCGATTCCCACGCCAGCCCTCTTTGGTTTCCCGCTCCGACAAGGCGCGAAGCACCTCGACCTTGCCGTACAGGACCTGCCGTCCAGTCTTTTCATCCTTGAACTGGCCGGAACAAACACCGAGAATCCGAAAACGATCTTTGAGCATGACAAACACCTATGCGGCAATCCGTTCGAAAAACTCCGGCGCCCTCAGAAACGTCGAAACCACCGGTACACGCACCAGGAAATCGTCCGGGACAGGATAACCCGCAGCAATGAGCTTCCCGACCGCCCGATCCACCCGACACCCGACAGTCTCATGATTCACACCCAACGCCCGGCCAATTTCCCGCTCGGACTTGCCGTCCAAAACGCCAGCGACCATATTGATCTCCACCGAGGAGAGCACCCGCCGCAAATTCGGTAGACCCTTCATAAATACCCTTCCCGTGGCGGAATCCCGCCACCGCTTCGACATTGGCCCCTACCCGAAACACTCGGATATGTTCAGGCCCATCTTTCGGTTTTTCCAACGCCCCAAATCAAGCCCCTCTTCGGCCCGATCAATCACCGGCTCGAGCAGATCGAGCAGATCGAAACCCATCGACTGCACGACAATTTTCATCGCCGCCAGACCAGGCAAAACACAACGCTCACACCAGAACCAGAACTGCTGCAGCGGAGGAGTCACCTGGTGCACGACGATGCGCACAGCCCCTAATTTCTCGACGATTTTCGACCACCAAGACAACCGAGCCATGCGCGGAATATTCGTCTCATGCCCGCGGTCAACGAAATCTATGCAGCCGCCAACCGCACCACCGACACAAGCCGCGAACTCTTCCAATGTCTTCGCCTGGACAAGCCTCGCGAAGAACTCTTTCGCGGCATCTTTTGAGTAGACGCACTCCCAGCGGATAGCATTGATTTCACCACCGCTCTCTAAATTCTTGTCATACACCCGAAGAAATCTTCCGCTCCCGGATTTTCCCCGAGCACCAAAATAAATCGTGCCGCCGGTCACTTCCCGGCGCACCCGCTCCTCAAGAATCACCGACTTCCGACAACCTGTGAAGTTGTAGGAACGAGCTGCAGTCGCCACCATGTCCATACTGGCAATGCGTTCGTAATCGTCAAACGCACAGTCAACGCGCGTGCAGGAACACTCAATCTTCACGAACCATTTGAGCAGATCAAACAACTCCTGGACGCCAATCTGATCAATGGCATAGCCATTAAGTGAAAGCAAAAATTCCTCCCGGCCCTCGGTCCAGCAAATCATCCCCGCAGACAGCCAACGGACGCTCTCCCGATAGGTGAACCTGCCGTACCCGACCTCCTCGTGCGGCCCAAGGAAATCATCAATGTGATCAAGCACAGCCAAACGGTGCTGGGCCGGGAAGGTTAAATTCAACCAATCGACCTTAACCCCGGGCAAAATAGGGCGATTTGTGAATCCACCCCCCGTACTACCGTCCGGGGGGTTGTCGGAAAATTCGCTAAAAGCGGCAACCATTTCGGCCTTCTGCGCCCACACAGTTTTGCGCTCACTCATGCGGCACCCCCTTCCACCGGCACCCAGCGACCGACATCCCACCGCATCAGCGGACCATGAACGAGAGGGAAACAATCGAGGTGGAAACGATCAAGGCACGAGAGGCCGGAGGAATCAAGAAACCGATGGAAATACATCCCACCGGCTTCCTGAATTTCATTCGGGGCAAGAAAGACGCCGCCGCACTGAAAACAAAAGATCGTCGGTTGACCATGCCCCCCGCCGAAGGTAGACTTGCTCACGTTATTGACTCCCGGCCTCCTCTCCCCGGCCTAGACAACTGAAGAGAGGAGGCCTTTTGTTTGAACCAACTCTATCCCGAGCGATTGGCGGGCTGGCGGCAAGCCGCCGGCGCCGACGCCAATCGCAAACCCGTTAATCTGGAGAAGAATTTTCGACACGCAAAAGATTTTTTGCGCGAACTTAACCTCTCATGGATTATCGGACGTGGCAGGGGGGAAAGGGGGGTCCAAAAACTGGGCTACTTTTGGGCGGCGCCAATGATGAGTGGGCGCTTGGTCTGGTACAGCTTCAGGCGCTTTTGCATCGAGCTGGCCGCGCCGGGCTGATTTTGCTGGCTTATCAGCGCCAAGGCGCGGCGTTCGGCCGCCACTGCCTTGTCGAAGTCACCGCGGCAGGCGAAGGCGGCCGCCAGCGTGTCCAGTGCCCACGCATCCCGTTCCTGGGTGAGCGCGACGGCGCGCTGGGCGTAGCGGACGGCGGCATCCGGTTGTCGCAGATGAGGGTCGGCGGAGGTGGCCAAAAGCCACGCCAACTTCTGCGGCGGCTCACTCAAATTGGGGTCCAGCTCGGCCGCGATCTGATATTCCCGCGCCGCCTGGGACAGTGCCTGCTGCTGCTGCAGCGCCGCCGCCAGCAGATAATGCACCTTGGCGTCGTTGGGCTGCAGCGCCGCCACGGCGCGAAAATGCTCGGCGGCGTGGGGAAAATCTCCCTCGGCCGCGTAGGTGAGCGCCATGTTCCGATGCGCCGCGGGGAAATCCGGCTTCAGCTGCAGGGCGAGCTGATATTCCCGAAGCGCTTCGGCATTTCGGCCCGTCTCAGACAGCATGTTCCCCAGTCCGTTGTGCGCCTCCGGCATCGAAGGCTTGGCGGCAATGGCAGCGCGAAAGTGCTCCTCCGCCTGCTTCCACTGCTTGCGCTCGGCCAGGAAGTTGGCGATATTCGCATGGGCTTCGGGATAGTCAGGCCGCTCGTGCAGGGCGCTCTGGAAATGCTCGATCGCCTCATCCTTGCGTCCGACTTCCAAATAGGCCACCGCGAGGCTCTCGTGGGCGGTGTAATTGCCGTTGGTAACGGCGATCGTGTGTGTGAACAGGGTGATGGAATCTTTCCAGAGGCCAATTTGAAATACGGTCAGCGCTGCGCATGCCAGCAACATCGCCGCGCCGATCGTCCCGAATACCGCGCCGCGCTGCCTTTGTGGCCGGCGCGCCAGGGCCGTCGCGATTCCATCACCCAGCCCGAATGCGACCATGATGAACAGCCCGACCAGCGGCAGATAGGTGTAGCGATCGGCATATCCCTGCACGCCCACCTGCACCAGTCCGATCACAGGCACGAGCGTCCCCAGATACCAGAGCCATCCCACCAGCAGATGGCCCGCGCGCCGCCGCGCCAACACCACTGCAGCAGTAATTGCCAGCAGCAGCGCCAGCGCTGCAGCCGTGGTCGCCAGCGGTACCGCTGTCATCGTGGTCGTCTGGTGCGGATAGACGATCGCCAGCTTCATCGGCCAGAACATCATGCCGATGTAGCGCACGTAACTGAGAATCGCGTTCGAAATGCGCATCGGAAAGGGCACCGCCGTCCAAACCGCTTCCCCTTTGCGCTGGGCAATGATCGTGATGACGCATGATGCCGCCGCCAGCGCCAGCATAGGCAGCTTTTCCAGCAGGAGTCTTGTCAGAGATATCGCTGGCATCGGCCTGACTTCATCGCCGTCACCCCCCCACCGCCGCAATGGCCAGAAATCCAACAGCAGCAACACAAAGGGAAGGGTGACGACCATCGGCTTGGAAAGGATGCCAAGCACCAAGAACGCGATAGTCGCGCCGTACCAGCGGCCGCGACGTTCGCCGGCGTAGTGCGCATATGCCCAGATCGTCAGCATCCAGAACAACGCGCTCAGCACGTCCTTACGT
>DAIOHQ010000008.1:0-42431 GCA_036744635.1 Tepidisphaeraceae bacterium
GGGCAGGGGGGACAGGGCGGCAATCGGGAAAAGTACCAGGAGTTGGCCAAGTCCCGCGAGGACCTGATGGCCAGCGCGCCCAAAGGTGACGATGCGGCCAAGCAGATCAAGGCCGTGCTCACCGAGGATCAGAACAAACAGCTCGACGCCAAGGCCGCGGAGCTCGAGAAACAGCGCGCCGAGATGCGCGACCAGATGAACCTGGGCGGGCGCGGCTTCGGCGGTGGGCAGGGCGGTCAGGGGGGGCAAGGCGGACCCGGCGCGCGGGGCGGGCAAGGCAGAGGCCGCGGCGGCAAGGGCGGCCGCGGCGCAGGTGGCGGCGCCGGCGCCGCTGGGAATGTCTGATCCAGGCGGCGGCTTTTGCGATATCGCGTAGCATGGGTTTCCAACCCATGCCAAGCACTTTCGGATTTCAGAGCAGGTAAGAGGGGTAGAATCCGGCCAATTTCTCCCGGTATCTATTGGTATAAAAGCCACTTGGCACGGGTTGGAAACCCGTGCTACGGAAGAGCAAAGTGCGCCGCTCGAACGTTGTCATGGTCAACGGCCGCTGCAGGAGATTCGGGATAATCCAGATCCAGGTTGGGGGCGACATATCCCGGCTGCTTGCTGCGCTGAACCTCTTCCTGATAGGCCATCAGCACCTGATGCTCGATTTCCTGCCGGGCGTGGGCGTGAATCGGATGGGCGATGTCGGCGTACAGCTTGAGTCGGCTGTGATCGCGAAACTGCTGATGGCGGTTTTCGTTCAGGCGGGCGCCGCAGTTGTTGCAGAAGCGCGCCCGCAGATGATTCTTCTCCGCGCAGCGCGGGCAATGATCGGAAAGCTTGCGCGAGGGCATGGCCAGGAAAATGCCGTCGTTGCCTTCGATCAGCTTGACTTCGCGCACCACGAAGGTGTTGTCAAAAGTCAGCGAGCAAAATGCCCGCAGCCGGCTGCTGTTGCCGCACAGGTTGATGCGAACTTCTGTCAATTCCATGACGATACCCCTTCAGGTTGAAACACACAGAGTTGAAGCACACGGAAATGTCTCCGTCATTCGTTGCCGGGTGTCGCGCGGAAGTGATGAAGCGCGATTCCGGCAATTATCATAGCCACGGCCGGAGCGGCGATGGCTCATAAGATATTACCTTTCGACCAACCCGTCGCTGCAATCATCACGAATCTCTGGAGCCACCGGCACGGCCAGCGCATCCACATCATGTCTATCGCGGATGATCTCGGCGGCGCGCCCCGCCGAAGCCTCATCGTCATACAAGGAAAACAAGGAGCTGCCGCTGCCGCTCATCCGTACGATCCACCCCAACTCCCGCTCGCAATCCATCCGCAGTTGCGCCAAATCCTGCCGAAGCGAAAACGCGGCCGCCTCCAGATCATTGCTCAATAAAGGCAGGAGATGGCCGGCCGAGAGTTGCGACCATTCCTGCCAGTTCGGCTCGTTCTCCACGAGCTCATCGGACCCAAGTTTCAAGTCGTCGAATCGGCGATACGCTTCGGCGGTCGAAAGGTGAATCGCCGGGAGGATCAGCAGAGCCCACATCGCTGCCATGCGTTCGGCGTTCTGGCTCACAGTCTGTCCCGGCGCAGGTGTCGGCCGGACGTGCTCGCCGCGGCCGCTGACGATCGCGCTGGGAGCATGAAAGAAAAAAGGCAGATCGCTCCCCAGCCGCGCCGACAGCTCGCTCAATTCGCCAACCGACAGCTTCAGGTTCCACATCTGGTTGAGCGCCAACAGCGCGTGTGCCCCGTCAGAGCTTCCGCCTCCCAGTCCTGCTCCGACGGGAATCCTCTTCGACAGGAAGGCGGCAACGCCGCATGGCGACCCGGAACCTCCCGCAGCCGCGGCCGCCTCCAGAGCGGACGCGGCCTTGACGATGAGGTTCTCGTCATCGCAAGGCAGATCTGCCCGGTCGCACGCCAGGGCAAATCCCGGGGATTGCACACGGTTGAATTCAAGAATGTCAAAGAGCCCAACGGTCGTCATCCACGACAACAACGGATGAAAACCATCGCCGCGCCGGCGGCCGACGCGGAGGTGCAGGTTGATTTTGGCCGGCGCCAATACGCGCATGACATGGAGCGTCAGGATCGGCACATGCGTGTCAAGCGCTGCGGCATTGGTTCCTGTGACTTCGACGCACTTCTCGAGATGAAAAACATCACTTACGTGGACATGTTCACTGGCAGTCAGAGTAGCTTATCGGACGAAGGCGTCAAGAAAAAAATCTCGTTGGGCTGGCATCGCAATGAAACTGTGATCGTCCCCATGCTATGCTTCCCCCGTGAGCGAGTTGTTGCTTGATAATGCGGTCGAGGTCCTGCGCCGCGGCGGCCTGGTCGCCTTCCCCACCGAGACCGTCTATGGCCTGGGCGCCGACGCCACCAATAGCGCGGCGGTGGCGCGCATCTTCGCCGTGAAGGGTCGGCCGCTCACCAATCCGCTCATCATCCACGTCGCCAGCGCCGCCGTCGCCGCCCGCTATGCCCGGCCCTGGCCTGCGGCCGCCGAAAAACTTGCTGACCGCTTCTGGCCAGGCCCGCTCACGCTCATCGTGGCCAAATCACCCGACATCGTTGATGAAGCCACCGCCGGCCGGCCGACGGTGGGTCTGCGCTCTCCCGACCACCCGCTTGCACTTCGCCTGCTGAAAAAATTCGACGGCCCGCTGGCGGGTCCCAGCGCCAACCGCTCGATGCGGGTCAGCCCGACCACCGCCGATCACGTCTACGCCGAACTGGGGGATCATGTGGACCTGATTCTCGATGGCGGGGCGTGCCGGGTCGGCATCGAGTCCACCGTGCTCGATCTCACCGCCGACGTGCCCACGATTCTCCGTCCCGGCGCGGTTACCCAGCAGCAGATTGAGGAGGTGATTGGAACCGTGCGGCTTCGTCAGGCAACTGTTGATCCCGCAATCGCGTCAATCAGTCCAGGGCAGCACCCCATCCACTATGCCCCGGCCACGCCCGCCTATCGCTTCGATACTACACAGCGCGGCCTGATCCAGCCGGAAACCAAGGGACAATTCAACGGCATCATGGCCGTCGGCACCGGCGATGAAGTCCACCAATGGGGGCCGATCATCGCCATGCCGAAGTTGCCCGACATCTATGCCCGCCACCTCTACCAGGTGCTGCGCGAGCTGGATGGCATGAACCTTCGCGCCCTCTATATCGAGATGCCCCCGGATACCCCGCAATGGACCGCCATCCGCGACCGCCTTCTCCGCGCCACCCAGCCCTTGGCGCTTTCGCCGTTGTTCAATGCATGAACCCAGGCTGAAGGGCAATCCATCAAATGAAGAACCTCACCCGATACTCACGGGTGGGGTTTTGATTTTTAATGGAGACCGGTGCTCGCCGTTACACCGATCTCCGCGATCAGGCTGCCCGGCCATATAGCCGGAGACCCACAGCCTCTATCCTGTTATCGACGATTGCCGAATTGAACTTGAATCATCCTGCTATTTTCCTCATGCGGTGGTGCGGACATTCTTGTCCGCAATGGCTTCCTGTACGGTGGGCGTACCCGCCCACCATCTGCGACATGCGGCGGGGCAGACATTCTTGTCTGCCACGCCTGGATGAGCATCAGATATGCTCAATCCTGGTGGTGCGGACATTCTTGTCCGCAATGGCTGGATGAGTGGTGTATGTACTGTGATTGGTGGGGCGGACATTCCTGTCTGCCATGGCTGGATGAGCGGCAGATGTACTCACCTGCCCGAATCCAGCCATATCTCCTCATGCTGCCCGAACTGTCCCGCACCGGTCGGCATGGGCACGCCCACCCCATTTGCATGATCTCCCGCAGCGAGTGAAACTCTCACCAATGCCGCCGGCTACACCCGACGTAATCGAACTCACAGACGTAGGCCTGCGGCGTGGCCGGCGCTGGATCCTGCGCCATCTGAACTGGACCGTCCCCGCCGGCGCCTGCGCCGCCATTCTCGGTCCCAATGGCAGCGGAAAGTCCACGCTTGCGCGCATTCTCGCCTGTCACTATTGGCCAACCGAAGGAACATCCAGCATCCTGGGCGCGCGATTTGGCGACGCCAATCTGCTTGAGGTGCGCAAGGCGATCCGCCTCGTGCAGCCGGCCGGGCCGTATGACATCGATCCGCAACTGACCGCCGAACAGGTGGTGCTCACCGGCTTCTTTGGAACCATCGGCCTCTACGAAAAGACCACGCCGGCCATGGCACAAGAGGCCGACCGGCTGCTGAAGCAGGTGGGATTATGGAAAGTGCGCGACCACGTCTATGCAACGCTCAGCACCGGCGAAAGAGTGCGGGCATTGATCGCGCGGGCGCTGGTTGTCAGGCCGCGTCTGCTGCTGTTGGACGAGCCGACGGCCGGCATGGATTTGCTGGCGCGGGAACAGGTGTTGGCCACGATCCAGGCCCTATTTGACAAGAAATACCAAGCCAAGTCCCAAGATCGTCCGGCGGTGATCTTCATTACACATCATGTCGAAGAACTGCCTCCGGCGACTTCGCAGGTGCTGCTGCTGAGCGATGGCCGCGCCGCCGCGGCCGGAACCCCGGATGAAGTGCTTCGCGATGAGGTATTGAGCGGCGTGTACAAGTGTCCGGTGCGGGTGCACAAGCGCGGTGGCAGATATTCCGTTTATGTGCATCCCGACGCCTGGAAGGGGCTGCTGGGACGGCGGCAGTAAGGGGGTGTAGCGCATGTTTTGGCAACCGTCTTTTTCTGGCCCCCTCGCCCGGTACTCCGGGAGAGGGCTGGGGTGAGGGGATCTTCACCCTCACTCTAACCCAACCCGGAATCCGCCACGAAGACACCCACGCGGTCACCCACAGCATCCTGATGCGCGCCAAGCACCAGACCTGTCGCTATATCAAGGCCGTTCACAATCTGGATTCCAAAACCATCCGCCTGCGCAGCGATGCGTCGAATCATGCGCTGTGAGAAAGTCGGCTTGCCGACTTTCCACTCGTTGCACCAAGCATGCGCACAGCGGCCGTCATCCTGAACCGTACTCGGTGAAGGATCTGGCCGCAGCGCTCGCGCATTCAACGTGGCATTGGGCTACCAGCCCATGCGCTCGAAGCGCAGCGCTCTGCTCTTCCGTAGCACGGGTTTCCAACCCGTGCCAGATACCTTCCGATTGCAGAAGTGTGTGAGAATGGCCAGCCCCGATGCGATCCTTACGAAGCCAGCGCCCGCTGCAGAGTTTCAACCTGCATTGCATTGGGCTGGTCTCCCAATCCCCCATTCAATACCTGCGTGAATTGTGCGCCGACGTGATATTGCCCATCATCCAGTTGCCGCGAGTAGGCCACCGTGCAGCGAATGTACATCACCGCGCCGCTTCCGTCCAGGTTGAGCAGGAATTCCTGTCCCATATCCATTCCGTCCAGGTGGGTGAAGCCAATGCCGTTGGTGGAGAAATCCAGGAGATAGACCAGCAGAGGGGTTGCGGCAGCTCCCTGCCCACAGAGCGTGATCGACAGCGGCGTGCGATGGCGGATGCGCTCGGCCCGCCGGGCATTGGCGGCATTGCCGCCGCCGCACAGGGCGTCCAGGGCTTCGAGAATTTCGCGCGTCTGCTCCGCGGTGAATGAAATGGCCATGATGTATCTGCTATCGAAAGATTTGCGCGCAATCTTAATTGATGAAACAAATCCCGCCGGCGGCGTGCCCCTGCACGTCGCCGGTGGCGTCCTTATTGGACCTGCGCAAGCATTTGTCCGCGTCCGCCCCCGCGGCATCTCATCGGCTCATACCCCCGTATGCTGCGTCACCAGCCGCTCGCGGTTGCTCAGGCTGCGCAGGCGGTTGATCGCCGCCAGATACGCCAGGGCGCTGGCTTCGAGAATGTCGGTGCTCACTCCCCGGCCGCGCACCTTCCGCCCGCTGTGATCGAGCTCGATGCTCACTTCTCCCTGCGCCTCCTTCCCCCTGGTGACAGCGCGAATGCGATAATCGCTCAGGGCGCAGCGCACGCCGGTGAGCCGCTGGATCGCCGAATAAATCGCATCGACCGGCCCATCGCCGATGCTGGCATCCTGCAGAATTTCCCCATGAGTGTCCTTCAACGTCACCGTCGCGGTCGGGATCGTGCTTGAGCCGCTGGTCACCTGCACCCCCTTGAGCTCCCAGAGCGGGCTTTCCAGTTCCAGTTGCGAATCGAGCAGCGCCTCGATGTCCTCATCGAACACTTCCTTCTTCTTGTCCGCCAGCGCCTTGAACTTCGCGAACGCGACCTCGACCTGCTCATCGCTCATCACATAGCCGAGCTGCTGGGCGCGATCGCGAAAGGCGTGGCGGCCGCTGTGCTTTCCCAGCACCAGCGAAGACTTGGCCAGCCCGACGCTGGCGGGGTCCATGATCTCATAGGTTTCGCGATATTTCAGCATCCCATCCTGATGGATGCCCGACTCGTGGGCGAACGCGTTCTGGCCGACGATCGCCTTGTTTCGCTGCACCGTCAGGCCCGTCAGCGCACTGACCATGCGGCTGGTGGGATGAATCTTGGTGGAGTCGATGCGCGTGCCGAGTTTGTACACATCGCCGCGCGTGCGCAGGATCATCACCAGTTCCTCCAGTGCCGCGTTGCCGGCGCGCTCGCCGATGCCGTTGATCGTACACTCGATCTGGCGGGCGCCGTTTTCCATGGCCGACAGCGAGTTGGCCACCGCCAGCCCCAGATCGTCATGGCAGTGCGCTGACAGCACCACCTTGCGCTGCTGCAGGATCGGCAGCTTCTTCAGCAAATGTGCGAAAATCTCCCCATATCCCTTCGGCGTGGCGTAGCCCACGGTGTCGGGGAGATTGACCGTTGTCGCCCCGGCCTCGACCACCGCCTGGGTAATTTCCTCGAGGAATTCCAGTTCGGTGCGGCTGGCATCTTCCGGTGAGAATTCGACATCCGTGGTGTATTCCAATGCCTGTTTCACCGACTCAACGCTGAGCCTGATGATCTCTTCCTTCCCCTTCTTCAGCTTGTGCTCGCGATGAATTTTGGAGGTGGCGCAGAAGACGTGAATCCGCCCGGCCTTGGCATCCCTGACCGCCTCGCCGGCGCGCTCGATATCCTTGGGGTGGCACCGCGCCAGGCCGCACACCACGCTCCGGCCGATCTCGCCGGCGATGCTCTTCACCGCCTCAAAATCCCCCTGCGAGCTGACCGGGAAGCCGGCCTCGATGATATCCACTCCCATCGCCTCGAGCTGGCGGGCGATCTCCAGCTTTTCCGGCCGGGTCAGCGTCGCCCCCGGCGACTGCTCGCCATCGCGCAAGGTCGTGTCGAAAATGCGAACCATTTCCATGTCGGCTCCCGTTCTGGCGGCTTTCGCAGCCACGCAAATAAAAAAACCCCGCGATCTGAGTCGCAGGGTTCATCATCGTCAAGGTTCAGCGTTCCCTACGCCCAGGCGCACGATTTTCCCAGCCCACCAAGGGCGAGGGGAAGTCGAAGCACCAGCAGGGAATTCCGCACCGCCAGATTAAACCCCGTGAAATCGAATCTGTCAAGCTGACCCGAATTTCGCGCCGGGCCATCCGCCGCGCGGCCGCAAACCTTGACACCGACGCCCGCGTATCTATTCTACAGTGACAACTTGGGGAATGGTGTAACGGTAGCACAGCAGTCTCTGAATCTGCTTGTCTAGGTTCAAATCCTAGTTCCCCAGCTTTTCGACAGGTTGAGAACCACAGAGAAACAGAAAGCAGCATCAAGCATAACCCACGGTAGTACCGTGTGCGCCAGCAGCGCTCACCCTGAATCGGTTATTACAGTTCGTTGGAGTCCGCCGTCTCGCTGGGTATATCTTCGTCGGGCTTCGGATAGTGATTTAGAGTTTTCGAAAACTTGTCGAGCATACGCTTGAGATGTTCGGTGGTGAGCTGTATGCGACAACCTTCGACCAGCATGTCTGGCAGCATTGTAAAGAGCCTTAGACTGGCGATCCCATCGCCGCGCACCATCAGCATTGCGACGTCGATCCAGATGGTTGGCAATTGGTTGTTATCCACCCGCGGCAGATCGCTGGAACTCACGCTCTTTATCCCAGGCATAAGAGACTGCTGTACTTGCGATTTCCGAGGCTGTTGTTTCTTGCTCATACGTGTTCACCTCCGCTCGATAAATTACGCGGGAAGTTACAATTGTCTGCCGCTCAGTTCCGGATACTGCCTCCTCGATTCTTGCGCGGACGCTCAAGGCATACAATAATCTGCCAGCTACATCAAAGGTGCAATTCTGGTCGGAATGGATAATGCGGGACAAGAATGATGGCTTCATCTGCGCCGCCTCGGCCAGTTTTTTTTGGCTCCAGCCCATTTCGGCCATTCGCCTGATGACAAGCTGCGCGAGACTTAGCCGCAGATCGTAACCATGGCTCTCGTGCTGGCCCTCAAACTCCTCTAGAGTTCTACGCAAGTCTTGGATAGTTGCCATCGTCTTTCCGTCTCCAGAGTTTTTTCTCTTTAATCTCGGCAGCCTTCTGGATCGCCTCACGTTCCGGTCCGGAAAGTTTTTGGCCACCCTTGTTAAAGGTCGCCACTGCAATGTAGACGCTCTTTTTGTCGTCTTCGTAAAATCCGATCACGCGAAACAGATCTTGGGCAATGCGATACACGCCGTCGCCTTCATGCCGAATCGGGCAGCCCTCGCCTTCGAAGTTTCGAAAGCCAGCCTTGGCATAGTAATCGAGTTTCTTAAGGAATGCCCCAGCTTTTTTGTCCTTCGTTTGAGCGTGCTCAGCTAAGCCACTCTTCACTTTGTCGGATATCCACACTGCCGTAGCGTATTGCTTCCCAGCAAACAGCGCCTCAACTAAGACAACTTTCGGCTCTTCCATTATGTTAACTTATAAGTTAATTTCAGTCAAGCCGTAAAGATGCGGGACAATTTATCGTCGCATCTCATTGCTCTATAAGGTTTTACAATCAATCTTCGGGTTTTCAGGCGCCCACTCTATGCCATGATAACGAACCTCTCACATTCGTTGCACGCTTGCTAGATAGCAGAGCGTAAGGCCTGCCCAGTATGAGTTGGTAAGAGTTGAGCACTACGCACCAGGAATCCAGGTTCAAAAAATGAATGAAATAATGGGGGGTTTTCTGCGTTCGCCGTGGCAAAACGTGCATCTTTTCGGTCTTTCGCTATGCTTGCGGCTCACCAGGAGATCGCTGGGAGCGGCCTTGTATGGATTCACGCATCGTTCGAAATCAGCAATTCATGCATGACCTGTTCGATGGCCGGTTCCGCGGCCATGCCATCTGGATGTCGCCGGAGATCCCTCAGCAGCCGGGGCCGGGCGATGTCTCCTGCTCGGAGCTTCCGGTCTCCAAGTGGGTGGACTGGTTCTGCCGCGTCTATGAGGCGCGGGTGTGCTACTCCGATGAGATCGAAGACGACGCCGTGCCCTACGTGAGCATCGCCACCGGCACCGGCGTGTTCGCATCCTGCTTCGGCTCTGAGCTGCACATTTGCCCCGATAACATCGCCGCCGCCCGGCCGGCGGTGACCACCGCCGAAGACGCCGACCGCATCCCGCAGCCGACGCTCGACGCTGCGCCGATCCGCCGCATCTTTCAGGCCGCCGAGCAAATCCGCCGCCGGCTCGGCGATGACGTGCCCATCGGCATCCCCGATATCCAAAGCCCGTTCGACATCGCCGCCCTAATCTGGAACAAGGAGGACATGTTCGTCGCGATGATCGAAGAGCCCGAGGCGGTGCATCGGCTGGCCTCGCGCTGCCACCATTTTCTCAAACGCTTTCTGCACGCGTTCATCCGCGACTGTACGCCGGTGAATCTCTGCCACTGCCCGTATGCGTGGGCGCCGCCGGAACTGGGGGCCTGGCTGTCGGAAGATGAGGCCGGCAGCATCTCGCCACAGCAGTTTCGCGATTTCTGCCTGCCCATTCTCACCAACCTTTCCCACATGTTCGGCGGCCTGTTCATGCACTGCTGCGCCAAGGCGGATTATCAATATTCCAACTTCCGCGCCATCCCCAACCTCCGCGGCCTCAACCGCGTCTTCCAGGCGCCCGGAC
Organism: Tepidisphaeraceae bacterium; assembly: GCA_036744635.1. GTDB lineage: Bacteria > Planctomycetota > Phycisphaerae > Tepidisphaerales > Tepidisphaeraceae > DAIOHQ01. The sequence continues at coordinate 10,030 of DAIOHQ010000008.1, forward strand.
CCAAGCCCGCGATCGACGCGTTCTCCGGCCAGACGGTGCTGATTCAAGCGTGGATGTCGCCGCCCGACATCGAGCGCATGCTGGCCCTGTGCAAGCCCAACACCCGCCTGCTCATCAACATGCCCGCGCAGCCGCTCGATGATGCCAGGCGCACCTTCGAGCAACTCCGCGAGCACTGCCCGCGCAAATCGCCCGGCCTGGCGCGGATATGAAACGAGCGGATGCACGATTTTCCCCACCTTGGGCTCAGGTCAACTCGATGAGCATCTCGATGGTGCTGACGCGGAAACCGCAGGCGGCGAAGAGGCTTCTGGCCGGGTCGTTGGCAGCGGCGGTGTCGAGGCGGACCTGCGGCAGGCCGAGCTCCTTGAAGCGCTCGATGGCCAGCATCACCATCTGGCGGGCGAGGCCTTCGTTGCGATAGGCCGGCTCCACCCAGACGTCGTGGATAAAGCCATAGCGCTCGATGGTGTAGATGGGAATCTCCGGCTCGATGGTGGCCACCAGAAAGCCGACGAGCTTTTCCTCGCGCTCGGCCACCAGAAAGACGCTGCGTGCGTCGCGCGCCCGAGAGGCCAGCCAGCCGCGGTACATCTCGGCGGGGTTGTCGCAAAAGCTGTACTTGGCCGGATCCCACGATTTGTGCAGGGCGCAGATCTGCCCGACCATCGGCAGCACCCGCGGGACATCATCGACTCTGGCCGGTCGAATGTTCATGGCTTCCCCCTGGTTCAGCCCGCGGCCGCCTCGGAGGCGTGCTGGGGCAATAGAACGATTTTCACGCGGTTCACCTTTTGCGGCTCGGCGTCGAGGATGGTGTAGCGGATGCCCTTGTGCTCGAAGGTGGTGTTGGCCGCCGGAATGCGCCCGAGGCTGGCGGAGATGAACCCGCCCAGGGTGTCGTACCCATCATCTTCCGGAAGGCCGGCGCCGAGGACGCGATTGAATTCGTCGATGTAGATGCGGGCGTCGGCCTCGTAGGTATGGTCGTCGATGCGCTTGAGCAGGGCCGGCTCCTTGGGCTCATGTTCATCGCTGATGTCGCCGACCAGCTCTTCGAGGATGTCTTCGATGGTCACCAGCCCGGCGGTGCCGCCGTATTCATCGAGCACGATGGCGAGGTGAACCTTCTGCAGGCGGAAATCGCGGAGCAGGTCGCGGAGCGGCTTGATCTCGGGGACGTAAAACGCCGGGCGCATGGCGCTGGTGATGTCGAATTGGCTGGCGCTGACGCCGAGATAGCGCAGCAAGTCGCGGGCGTAGAGGATGCCGCGGATCTGGTCGAGCGTGCCGTCGTAAACGGGGATGCGGGAGTGGCCGCTTTCTTCGATGGTGCGCTTGATCTCGTCGACGCTGCAATGGATGTCGAGGGCGACGATCTCGGTGCGGGCGGTCATGATCTGGCCGGCCTGGGTGTCGCGGAACTGGATGACCGACTGGATCATCTCGCGCTCCTGGTCGTCGACGACACCTTCCTTCTGGCCTTCTTCGACGACGGAGAGGATTTCCTCTTCGATCTGCTCGGGCTCGCGGATGGCGGTGGCGCCGGCGGTCTTGCGGGCCAGGCCTTCGATGGCGTGCATGATCTTGGTGACGGGGGTGAGCAGCCAGCGCAGGGTGTGGAGTAACCCAGCGCACGCCCCCACGAAAATCTCCCCGCCATATTTTGCGGCGGCGTGGGGGATGGCGACGGAGACGAAGAGGGTGATGATGCCGGTGATGATGACGGCCAGGATGTAGCGGAGGGTGTGAATGCTTTCGCCGGGGTAGCTGACGTAGAGCAATTCGAGCACGCCGATGAGGATCAGCATGTTGGCGATCAGCCGGGCCATGGCGGTGACGAAGACCAGGTCGGCGGAGTGCTCGATGGTGGGGGCGAGCCATCTGGTCTTGTCGTGGCGCTGCAGGTAGTCGCCGAGGCGCGTGCGCGAGAAATGGCGCAGCGAATAGGTGAGGGTCGAGAAGAACAGCGACGCCAGCGACGCGGCCGCGACGCCGGCGACGACGAGTGGTGTGGACATCAGATTTCCCCCTTGGCGCGGCGGCGCTGCGGCAGCTTCGGCGCGCCATCCGGCTTGAAAACCCGGCCGATCCCAAGCTTCATAAGCAGTTCATCCTCGAGGCGGTGCATCTCGCGAAAGCCACGGGCGGTTTTATCGTCGAACCCGCACAGGTGCAACATTCCATGAATCGCGTAGAGCAGCAGCTCATGGCCGAACGGCAGGCCACGGATTTTAGCCTGCCCGCGGGCCTGGGGAACGCAAATGACCACCTCGCCGGAGATGACCCGGCCGCGGTGGTCGTGGTCGAGCTCAAAGGTAAGGACATCGGTTGGGCCGGAAATCCCGAGGTATTGCTTGTGCAGGGCGCTCATGGCGGCGTCGTTGACCAGAACAACAGAGAGTTCTCGCAAAGCCGGGCGAAGCAGGGCGTGGGCGGCTTTGAGGTGGCTGGAGAGATGGGGGATGGAAGTCTTGGCAATTTGGGCAGTTATGTCCAGGCGGAGGGGGTGGATGGGCGATTTGGAACGGCGGCCAGGGGCGAACGGAGTGGCGGGAAGGCGATTTTGAAATGTGGGACATTTTGGGACATTTTGGGACATTGGCTTATCGTAACCCATGCTGATGAATGGGATTGCGAATAATGTCCCACATTGCGGAAAGTGTGCCGGGGTGGGACATGGTGGGAGGTGAGTATAGGGCGCGTGCAGTCGCAATGGAGCGCCCGATGCAAAGAAGCTGTTCATATTCCCCCCGTTCTTGAAGCCTGTGTCGCGGATATCAGTCGCCACAATAGTCGGGCACATTATACCTAACATCATACGAATTTGTCAAGAAAAATCTGGCCGAATTCAAGGTCGCAGGATTCCATTACCTAATTTAGTACCCAATTCCAAAACCCATTACTGGATTGAGCTTTTTCGCCACAGGGCGGAGCGGCCGCGGCCGAGGCACATTACTTTGGACTGCTGGCGCAGGTTCTGGAGTACGTGGCGGATCAGGTCAATGCTCACCCCGGGGCAGGCGGCCTGGAGTTGGGCCACGCTGAAGTCGCCGATCATGCGTTCGATGGCATCGACAACGAGTTGGCTCTTTTCGCCGGGCGGCACGTTCACTTGTCCTACGCGCTGCTCGAACTCCTGATAGGCTGATTTCAGAATCCAGAGCATGTAGTTGATGAACGGCCAGGGGTCGTGCTTGGCTTCGTGCCATTCCCGCGAGGAACGCTCCAGCGTCTCATAGTAGCGCTGCTTGTTTTGCTCGATCAGTCGTTCGAGGCTGATGTAGCGGCCGACTTCCAGACCGACGTGATAAGAGCCCAAGAGCGTCAAGAGGCGCGATACGCGGCCATTGCCGTCGCGGAAGGGATGGATGCACAAGAAGTCCAGCGCGAATGCGCCGAGTGCCGCCAGTGGATGAACCCAGTGTTCATGGAGGCATGCATCCCAGAGACCAATCAGTTCGGAGAGGGCAGCCTCGGTCGCAGTGCCTGCCTGCAGCGGCATGAAACGGACGCGGGTGCGGCCGTCTGGGTAGCGCTCGATGATCGGCTCGGTTTTCTCCTTGTATTTGCCGGCATCCCAGATTTCGGGGCGGCACATTTCATGGAGCTGTCGAATCGTCGATTCGGTTAGGGGAAGAGACGATCCCTGTGAGTGAATGAGCGTCAGTGCATCGCGGTATCCGCGCAGCTCGGCCTCGTCGCGGTCCTTGGGCGTAGGCTGGCCGAAGACAAGGGTGGTCACACGCTTTTGATCGACTTCGACGCCTTCGATGCGATTGCTGGAAACGGCGCTTTCGATGAGGGCGTGCTCGCGCAGCGCCTTGAGTTTTTGCGGCGACTGACGGGTGAACAGATCCTGGCGACCGATGCATTCACCAAGATCAGCGAGATACCAGCCGGTGGCCGCCGGAATGGCGGCGATGGGAGCGGAGAATTGTCGGAAGGTCATCATGCTGTAGTGGAATTCTTGCAGGGGTTACGGCGCTGGTTGTCTTGAGGGGCGAAGTATTGGGTCGACGTATTTTAGGCGGTCTTTGCCTGCGGCGAGGGGGCGGTGGTGGTCGCGGCGGTGGAGGGGTAGGCGATGCGGCCGTGATAGATGCCCAGGAGGGTTTTGACGAGGGATTTTTCTATGGCTTCGAGCTCGCGCATGGTCATGTCGCATTCGTCGAGCTGGCCGTCGAGGAGGCGTTTCATGGCGATTTCGTGGACGAGGGTTTCGATGCGGCTGGCGGTGGGCTCGCCCATGGCGCGGGTGGCGCTTTCGACGGCGTCGGCGATCATCACGATGCCGATTTCCAGGGTCTTGGGCTTGGCGCCGGGGTAGCGATATTGCATTTCGCTGATGGCCGGCTGCTCGTTCTGGTCATCTTTCTTGTTGCAGGCCTGGTGATAGAAATATTCCACCAGCGTGGTGCCATGGTGCTGCTGGATGAAGGGGAAGAGGCTGGTGGGGAGATTGTATTCCCTGGCCAGCTCGACGCCATCTTTGACGTGGCCGATGATGATGAGCAGGGAGACGCTGGGGGAAAGATTGAGGTGGCGGTTGCGGCCATTGCTCTGGTTTTCGACGAAGTAGTCGGCCTTGTTCATCTTGCCGATGTCGTGGTAGTAGCTGCCGACGCGGCAGAGCAGGGAATTGGCGCCGACGGACTCGGCGGCGGCTTCGGAGAGAGTGGCGACCTGCAGGCTGTGGTTGTAGGTGCCGGGGGCTTCCAGGGCGAGGCGGCGGAGGAGCGGCTGGCTGGCATCGGCCAGTTCCAGCAGGGTCATCGAGGTGGTGATGCGGAAGGCTTTTTCGATGAAGGGGAGGATGCCCAGGACGATGAAGCCGACGGCCAGGCCGGCGGCGCCGGCATACAGGCAGTTGCGGCTGATGAAGCGGAAGGGCTCGATCGGCTCCATCGAAACCGCGCCCACGGCCATCGTCGCCAGGATCATCGCCAGCGCCGTCGCGCCGCCGACTTCGATCAACTTGCTGCGGGTGCGGATCTCATCGAGCAGCAGGCAGCAGGTAAAGACGCCGATGAAGAGGATCAGGAAGAAGCCGACGGTCTGGTTGAGGGCGAAGGTGACCAGGATCGCGTGCATGGTGGCAATGCCCATGGCGAAGCGGCGGTCGTAGGCGATGGCGATGATCATCGAGACGATGATGGTGGGGGCGATGCCGAAGACGAACATCGGCCCGGTGCCGATCGCCGAAAGCTGGGCGAGCAGAAGCATCGCCAGGAGCAGGACCGCCAGGGCAATGCCGCGGGCGTGATTGCGGACGATGCGGACCTGGTTGTTGGAGATGTAGCCGCAGAGGATCATGGTGACGAGGATGACGATGCCGGCGACGCCGACGGTGGTTTTCACCCGCTCCCAGGGGTCTTCCTGGTAGAGGCGCTTGAGGAATGCGTTGTGCTCGGCCTTGAGGATTTGCCAGCCGCGATCGTCCAACTCGCCGCGGCTCTTGAGAACCTGGTTGGCCTCGTAGTGGACTTCGCCGTTACTGGGCGGGACGTTCTGGGCGGCCTGGTTCTGGGCGGCGACGGTGGCATCCTCATCAAGCTGGTGGGTGGGTTGGATGAGGTTTGCGGTGAGAGCGACCATTTTTAGCTGCAGCTCGTTGCGGAAGACATCGGCGTCGGCGCGAATGGCTTCGAGAAGGTCGCGGGTAACCTTGGTCGAGAAACTGTCGGTGATCTTGATGGGATCGCTTATCTGGGCGCTGCTCCCGCTGGTGATGATGCGGGGGATCATGTTGAGGTCGGCCTCGCGCTTGGCCTCGGCCTGCCACTGCGATTCCGGCAGGATGACTAGCTTCTGCAGGGACTCGATGTATTGCTTGACGGCGGCCTGATAGCTGGGGCGTTTGTCCTTGTTGCTGTACTGATCGAGCAGGGTGACAGCGCTGTTGTCGAGGTCGGTGATGAAGGGCGCGCCGGCGTCGAGATGGAACTTCTCGCGAAGGTTCTGCCGCACTTCTTCCAGCGTCTTGCCGTGCATCTGATCGGGCAGTTCCAGAAGCTGATCTTCCAGTTGATGCCAGGGATTTTGGGTGGCGCCGTAGACGCGCGGGACATTCTTGCGGGCTGACTGGCGCAGGCTGTTCAGCAGTTCTTTGTTGGGAAAGGTGAAGTCGACGCGGCTGAGGATGTCCTGGGGGATGAATTGGCCGGGGCGATAGGGAATGACATCTTCACGCAACGAGAGAATGCACGTGGCGACGACCACGAAGATCGCGGCGATGGCCATTGATGCGAAGCTGCCGTCGGCCTTCATCTGCTGCCAGCGCGACCGCGACATGTCCGGGCGATTCTTGCGAATCTCCTGGCGGCGGGAGTGCGATTTGCGTGACGATTGCATAATTACAGTCCGCAGTCAGCAGTCGGCGGTCGGCAGTAGGTCGTTGGCAACTTCATCTTCACTGCCGACTGCCGACTGCCGACTGCGGACTATCCACCGTTCCGTACGCGTTCACAATATTCTGCACCAGGTGGTGACGAACGATGTCACCGCGCTGCAGTTCTACGAATCCGATGCCTTTGATGCCCTTGAGCTTGTTGGCCGCATCGATCAGGCCGCTGGCTGTGCCTTCGGGTAGATCGACCTGGCTGACATCTCCGGTGACGATCATTTTCGAGTCGTGGCCAAGCCTTGTCAAAAACATGAGCATCTGGCTGGGCGTGGTGTTCTGCGCCTCATCCAGGATGATCACGCTGTCATTGAGCGTTCGCCCGCGCATGAAGGCCAGCGGGATGACTTCGATGATATCATTTACCATGAAACGTTTCACCTGCTCAAAATCCATCATGTCGTGGAGGGCGTCGAAAAGCGGCCTAAGATATGGATTTACCTTGGCTTGCAGATCACCGGGGAGGAAGCCAAGGCGTTCGCCGGCCTCAACGGCGGGGCGGGCGAGGACCAGGCGTTTGGCCTGGCCGCGCTTGAGCATGCTGGCGGCGGCGGCGACGGCGAGGTAGGTTTTTCCGGTGCCGGCCGGGCCGATGCAGAAGGTGAGATCGTTGTTGAGGACGGCGTCGATGTAGCGTTTCTGGCCTTCGGTTTTGGGGCGGATGGCGTGGCCTTTGGCATAGACTTCGATCTCATCGGCCGAGCGCTCGCGGAGCTCGTGGGCGGCGCTGCTGATGGCGGCGCCGACGTCTTCGGTGCTCAGCCAGTCCTGGCGGCGCAGCTTCTTTTGCATCTGGTTGAGGACGGCGGCGGCTTTGCCGACCTGGTCGCGCTCGCCGGCGAGGCGGAGTTCATCCTCGCGCGAGACCAGTTGCACGCCGAAGGCGTCGCGGATCATGCGCAAATAGCGGTCGGCGGACCCGAAAAGGGCCAGCTTCTTGTCCGGTTGTTCAACGATGATGTTCAGATTCACGGATGACAGCCGATTTTGCCGGCCGTAAAGAATTTACCCACAGTGGACTTCGCACAGCGCACACCAGGCGGTCGAAGTAACAAGTACGTTGCACGTCGTTTAAGGATCATTTCACAGGCGCGGATTGTGCCGAAAACGTCCGGAAATGTCGAGAAGAATCTGGTAACGCGCTCCTGCCGGCTTGCGTCATGCTTTAGATAAACTATTCTGGCAGCAGTGGTTAGAACAGGCTGAACAGGAGGTAGGCGAAGGGCGCCGCGAAGAGGGGGGAATCGATGACGTCGAGGATGCCGCCGAAGCCGGGGATGAGGCGGCCGCTGTCTTTGACCTCGGCGTCGCGCTTCATCAGGCTTTCGAGCAGGTCGCCGGCCTGGCCGATGGCGCCGATGACGGCGCCGAAGATCAGGCCTTTCCACCAGGGAAACAGTTCGATGCCCCCTGCGCAGGCGGCGGCAACCAGGGCGGAAGTGAGCACGCCGAAGAACAGACCCTCCCAGGTCTTGCCGGGGCTGAGCCAGGGGATGAGCTTGTGCTTGCCGAATTTTCGGCCGCCGAAGAAGGCGCCGATGTCGGTGGATTTCACGACCAGAAGAATCGTGAGAACCGTCATGGTGGTTCCGCCGCCCCAGTGATGGCCTTGGCGCATGGGATCGGTGGTTTTCACCCGCAGCGCCATCAGGAACCAGGAGAGGCCGCCGAGGTAAAGGGTGGCCAGCACGGTTCCGGCCATGTGGACGATGGCTTCCTGGGTTTGACGGACCCAGGCGCGGCGGAGGGCGGCGAAGATCATCACAAAGACGATGACGAAGGCGAGCACGGAAGTGGAGATGTTCTGGAAGGCCGTGAACTGGGTGGCCCAGGCGTGGAGACAGAGCAGGTTGGAGCCGCTGGCGGCGATGAGGCGATAGGGGCGGACGCGTTCGGCGGCGAAGAGCATGGCCAGTTCGATGGTGGCGGGGGGGAGGGTGATGAGCAGCAGGACGAGGACGCCGATGCCTTTGATGCCGCCGGGGTGGAGAGAGCGGGTCCAGGATTCGGCGGCGAAATCGACCCAGAGGATCATCCCCAGCGCCATCAGCATCAGCGGGCCGAAGGTGAGACGATTGCGGAGAGTGCGTTCCATGTGGTTTCCGAGAGGCGATGGCGAGCGGGGATGTTTTTACCGGAAAGAGTGGGCGGGGACAAATCCGAGGGATACGCTGAGTGATACGCGCGACGTGGTACGTTAGGCGGCCTCATCGTTCTTTGGTGGTGCGGACATTCTTGTCCGCAATGGCTGGATGAGCGGCAGGTGTATCCACCTGTCCGAATCCAGCCATATCTCCGGGACCATGCGAACTGTGGCCGGAGTCGGGCGGATGAGTACATCTACCACTCCTCCAGACACGGCGGACAGGAATGTCCGCCCCACCAGAACCTGAGCAGCTTTGGTCTGAATTGTTCTGGCAATTTGCTGGCTGCGGTATGAAAATACGCAGACTTGCCGGGGTGGTGCGATGCGGGATTGGCGTCAGACAATTCGTTGCGTTTTTCTTATGGCGGCTGTGCTGGCGCCGGCGGCCATGGCGCGGGCCGAGAGCAGCGCGTTCGTTGACACATTGGTGCGGCTGTTGAATGCGCGGGATTATCCGGCGTGGCAGAAGCACTGGGTGTGTGCGTCGCTGGCCGATCAGGGGGCGGAGGCAAAGGATGCCGTGCCCGATCTGCTGCGGGCGGGCATTGTGAACGAAGAGTTGCGGGGGGATGCGGCACTGGCGCTAGAGCAGATTTCGCCGGGATGCGGGGCGCTGCTTTCACGCGCCCTCAGTGACAACCCGCACGTCCGCCACGGCGTGGGGGAGCAGGTTGCCAAGTTCCTGCACGAGAAAAATGTCGATTTCGAGCCGCTCGCCACCCGCGCGGAGCGCGAGCAGGCGCTGGCTAATCTGCTGGTTGTGAAGCGCCAGCAGATGGATGCGGCGAAGCTGCTGTTTGTTGAGATCGAGCAGGCCCCGCTCGTGCTGGCCCGCAAGGCGGCCGGGCACGGCGATCAGAAGGAAACCGTGGTCGTCGCACCGCCGCCGAGAGCCGATCCGTATTATTCCATCACCACGTTCTCCGGCATCGACGTGCTGCGCGGAGGCATGCCAGCGCTTGGCCGGCAACTGCACACGCTCCGGCTTGTGGCGATTCAGGTTGCGGTGCTGAAGGATCCTGATGCGGATTCGGCAGCCAAGACCAGCGCCGGTTATGTTCTCCGAGAGCTTGGCCCGGCCGCAGTTTCGGCCATTCCACAGTTGGTCAGGATCGCTCTCTGCGACGATAACACCTCCCCAATTGCCGACGCCGCCATCCGTCGAATCGTTCCTGACGCGGGCAACATGCTGGACAGGTTGCAATATATTGATGTCTCTTACGGAGTCCCCAACCTCAACAATCTGCGATCGGATTTACGGATGGCGCTGATTCCGGGAGTCGTCCTCAATCTGCGTCAAGGCAGGAATGTCGAACAGAGTCTTGCGATCCTGGAAAAGATCGGCCCGGCAGGCCACGTTGCCCTGCCGGCGCTTCTGCGCAGCTCGGTACGCGATCCAATGTGGCCAGAGAGGTTGGCGGCGATCCTCGCCGTCAGAACTGCCGACGATATCGAGCCCCTGCTCGAGAACATCGATCCGGTGGTGCGCATCTGCGCCGTGCGTTGCCTCTATCAATCTTTTCGCGCATCGCCATATCTGGCCAAACACATGCAGGCGCTGCTGGAGGACAAGGATGTTGCGGTTCGGCGGGAGGCCTCTGCGGCACTGGAAAACATGGTTTCGCGCGAGGAATTTATTGCCGCGCTGGTGAAGGCTTGCCAATCTGCAGATGCCGGCGTGGCCACCGATGCGGCGAGGCGGCTGGTCAATCTCGGCCCATCCCCGCAGGTCGCGGTCTCAGCCCTGATCGAGCAGCTCAACGGTCCGCCCGATTCCCGCAGGCGCGTCGCCCTCGATCTGCTGCCGCGCTACGGGAAGGCCGTCGCGCCGGCGGCTCCCGCTCTCGTGCGCCTGATCGAAAATGGCGAGCCGGCCGAACGCGCCGGCGCAGTCGTCGCCCTGAGCGTCACCGGCGAACCCGCCAGAAATTCCGTGAGTCTGCTCAAACCTTTTCTGAAAAGCGAAGAACATAAGCTACAGGAAGCGGCGCTGACCGCCATCGCAAACATTGGACCGCCGGCAGCGGACCTGGCTCCCCAAGTCGTCCCTCTGCTGACCGACAAGGAAAAACAAACGCGTGCGTTGGCCGCCGGCGCTCTGGCAGCGGCGGCGCCCGATTCACCGGAGCTTGTCGATGCGCTGCTGGCGTCGATTGAGCGGCGGGATTTCACCGTGCGGGCGCGATTGGCAAAGGGGGTCGCCCATCCGGATGCGCACCCGGAGTTGATCGCGAAGCTGAAGACGTTTGCAACCGGCGGGGATCGCGTTCTGGCCTTCGCCGCCAGTCAGACGCTCAAGGAGTTAAAACAGCCGCCTGCGAGCACGCAGGCGGTCAGCGCCGCGGCTCCGTAAACAATCGTGCGCGATTTCGCGCCATTCATACCGCGTAGATGACATTCTGAGGTAATCCGAAGAATCTGGCTGGATCGAGGTTCGCGGCCAGATCCTTCGGAGTACCTCAGAGCCTGTGATTTTATTGGTTCTTGTCGCGGTTTTTCGCCAACAATCGCCGCTTTTTCGGTGGTTTTGCCAATAAACTCACACACTCTCAGGACGACAGATTGGCTGGAATGCGCAGGTTCTTATATTGCGGTTCAGTCACGGCCGCGCCGGCGTCATCGCGGCCGGGGGCGCGTGGGGGGCATCCGGCAGGGGCAGGCCGTGGTCATCGTCGCCGTTCAGGCGGTCCAGTTCTTCTTTCAACGGCACCAGCACCTTCACGATATCGCTGAGCACGCGGATCTGGCTGTTCATCGCATCCACCTTCACGATGCGATCCTTGGGGTAATAATCCAGCACCGGATGTGTCTCGCGCTCATAGATGTCCAGCCGCCGCCGGATGACGGCGTCGTTGGCATCGTCGAAGCGGTTTTCGCGCAAGGCGCGGCGGCGCAGGCGTTCGACCATCTTGTTCAGGTCAGCGCAGCGCAGGTAGATGATTTTTTTGACGTCGATTTCCGCCGAGAGCAGCTCGGCCTGTTTGACATTGCGGGGAATGCCGTCGAGGACGAGCATCTCGGTTTCGGGATGAAACTGGTTGATCATTTCCAGGCCGGTGACGTGCTGTTTCCAGAGCTTGACGGTGAGTTCATCGGGGACGAGCTGGCCGCGGCTGGCGTGTTCCCAGAACGTGCGGCCCATCTCGCTGCGCAAATCGAGCGATCGGAAGATGTCGCCGGTGGCGCTGTGAAAGAATCCGGGAATGGTCCCGATGATCTTGCCCTGCGTCCCCTTGCCGCTGCCGGGGGCGCCGAAGATGAGAATGCTCTTATACCGCATGCAACTCCCGTATGGGATCTTTGAATTACACTCGTAGCACGGGCGTCTCGCCCGTGTTTTCGATGCGAGGACACGGGCGAGACGCCCGTGCTACGAAAATTTCAAATGCCCCGCATGTGCCGCCGTCAATCATACCCGAAAGTGCATTCTGCTGAAAATGCGCGGTATTTTCCCTACTCTGGGCCGGGATCATTGCTCCGCCGCGCCAGCAGCTCCTGCCGGCGGTGCGCGGACGTCTCCAGCCATTTCGCCACGGCCGCGGCGTCCTTATTTTCCAGCATGGCCAGCAGGTCATCCAGGACGTGTTTCATGCCCCCGATGGCGGCACGGAGGTTGTCGCGATTATCCAGCAAAATATCCCGCCACAATGCCGCATCCCCGCTGGCGATGCGGGTGGCATCGAGGAAGCCTTTGCCGCACAGGTCCAGGGAGGCATCCTGCTGCATGGCGATGAGGGCAGCGGCGACGGCGTGGGGGAGATGGCTGACCTCGGCCAGCCGGCGGTCATGTTCTTCCGGCGAAAGCCGGGTGGTCCGCATCCCCAGCGAGCGCCAGAATGCTTCCACCTCCTCCAGCGCCCATGGGTCCGTATGCTCGGTTGGCGTGGTGATGCACAGGGCATCGTCAAACAGATCGGCGCGGGCAAAATCGACGCCGCGTTTCTCACTGCCGGCCATGGGATGGCTGCCGACGAAATGCACCCCGGCGGGGAGGACCTTCTGCGCCGTCGCCACGACCGTCCGCTTGGTGCTCCCCACATCGGTGACGATCGATCCCGGCCGCGCTGTCGCCGCGATCTGGGGCAGGATTGTCGAAAACGTGCCCACCGGGGTACACAAAATGATCAGGTCGCTGCCCCGAACCGCATCGTCCACCTTCTCGTATGCCTCGTCTATCGCACCAGATTGCTGCGCGTTTGCCAGGGTGGTGCTGCGGTGTCCGTAACCAATGACCCTGCAAGCTCTTATCCTTGACCGGACCGCCAGCCCGATGCTGCCCCCCAATAGTCCCACCCCGAGAATGCTCAAGCGCTTCGGTTGCATGGTCCGATAATATCCTTTGCGTCAGTCTTGCGACACCAGAGGGCAGTGTTGCCGTTCGATTAGTTCTTGATGCAGGGCTCGTTTATGTCTACCCTACTCGCCTCCGGTTTTCGACCGATCCGGAAAACACTCAAAGGCGGCCCAAAATCATCCGCGACTGGCCGAGCATTGAACATGACTGAGTCCAACCTTCCTTCGGCGCACTCCGAGGTCCGCTCCGATTCCAGCAAGCCTATCCTGCGCCACGTGCTGGAATTCGAGAAGCCGCTGGCCAAGCTGGAACAGCAGGTTCAGGAGCTGGAGGCGATGCAGGCCGCCAAGCAGGTCGATTATTCCAAAGAACTCCGCCAACTCCGCAGCAACTATACCTCCCTTCTTCGCAAAACCTACGATAACCTCAGCGCCTGGGAAACCGTCCAGGTCGCCCGCCATCCCCAGCGCCCGCTGTTCAAGGACTACGTCGAGTTGATCTGCCGCGAATTTCGCGAGCTGCACGGCGACCGCCACTATGGGGATGACGCCGCCATCAAGTGCGGCCTGGCGCGCATGGCCGGGCAGAAGGTGATGCTCATCGGCCACCACAAGGGGCGGGACACCAAGGAAAAGGTGCAGTGTTACTTTGGCCTGGCCCATCCTGAGGGGTATCGCAAAGCCCTGCGCTGCATGAAATTGGCCGAAAAGTTCGGCCTGCCGGTGGTCACCTTCATCGACACCCCCGGCGCCTATCCCGGCATCGGCGCCGAAGAGCGCGGCCAGGCCGAATCCATCGCCCGCAACCTCATGGAAATGTCCCGCCTGCGCACCCCGATTATCGCGGTCGTCACCGGCGAAGGCGGCTCCGGCGGGGCGCTGGGCATCGGCATCGCCGACCGGGTGGCGATGATGCAATACGCCTGGTATTCGGTCATCAGCCCCGAAGCCTGTTCCGCCATCCTGTTCAAGGGCAACGAATCCGCCCCGCAGCTCGCCGAAAGCCTCAAGTTGACCAGCAAGGATCTCAAGCAGTTCGGCGTGATCGACACCGTCATTCCCGAACCGCTTGGCGGGGCTCATCGCGATCCCCATACCACCGCCCACAACCTCGAACAATACGTCGCCAAGACCCTCCGCGATCTCAAGCGCTGCAAGGTCGAGAACCTGCTGGAACGCCGCTACGAGAAATTCCGCAACCTCGGCGTCGTCGCCGAGCCGCAGAAGCGCGCCACCGCCAAAGCCGCGGGCTGATGTCCCAACCGCAGAACTTATTGGGCCAATTGAAGTGGCATGGGCTACCCAGCCCATGCGCTTGAAGCGCAGCGCTCTTCGCTGCACCGTAGCATGGGTTTTCCTGAACCCATGCCGAGCAGGTCGGTATTCTGCAGGGGCGAGGGATTCAGACAACTCTGCGTTCGGTGCGTTATTGAAGATGACCCGCCGCTGGGCACGGGTTAAGGAAAACCCGTGCTACGGAAGAGCGCTGCGCTTCTTGTGCATGGGCTGGGTAGCCCATGCCACGCGAGATGAATCTCGCCGCTTGTCAACCCACGCAGGAATTGATCAAGAATGCTTCTCCGGCCGGCGATATTCCCTCGGCGTGATCCCCACCATTTTCCGAAACACCGTGGCGAAATACTGGCTGGTGGAAAAGCCCAGATCGTAGGCGATCTCGGTCACGGACCGATCGCTGGTTCGCAACAGCCGCTTGGCCTGGGTGATTCGCCGGCGGGTCAGATATTCGACCGGATTGAAACCGGTTTCCTGCTGAAAGCGATGGCGGAAGTGGGATACGGACAGCCCGGCGGCCTTGGCCGCATCCAGCATCGAGAACACCTCGCCGATATTCTCATCCATCCAATCAATCGCCCGCTGGATCGCCCGCGAGCGGCCGGCGGTGTCCGAAAGATGCCGCAGGCGCGACTGGTAGTCGCGCAGGACGTCGAATAGCAGGATCGACAACAGCGACTGCACGATCACCGGCCCTTCCGCCGTCGGCGCCCGGCATTCGGTCATCACCCGTTCGTATAGCGGAATCAGCGATGTCGAGCCCGGAAAGGTGCGAAGCTGCAGCGCTGCATACGATTGCTCGAGCTGGCGGGTCTGCGCAGCGCTCAGCCCCGGCAGCCCGCGCCCGCTCCCGCTCCCGCGCGGGAATTGCACCTCAAGCCAGTACAGCTCGCACGGATGAAGCACGGCATCGACGCCGCCGTGCCGCTCGTTGGGGCGGGTGATGTAGACGTATCCCGGCCGCAGCTCGAATACCTCATCTTCCACCCACCAATCGACGCTGCCGTGAACGATGTAACAGATCTCCCAGAAATCCGCGTGTACGTGCCCGGGCAGCGCCTGCTCGGCGCGGGCGACATCCGCCCAGCCGATCATGGGAATCTCCGCCAGCAGCGTGTGCGGCGGTTCAAACACTTCCCGCTTCACCGTGTCCGGCCGGCGCGTGCTCAGTCGATAAGGCTCCTGATCCGCCATGGTTCCGATCCGCAGGGGGGTCTCCCCGCCCGCTTTCTGCTCAATGGGTGTAACGCTGGACTGTGGCGATTGTGGATAGGCCCCCACCCCATCCCTCCCCCGGAGTACCGGGAGAGGGGGTAAATGGCAGGGCCGCCACAAATACGAGTTACACCCTCCGGAGGTACGGCTGGTATTGGATTGTGGTACGGTTCGCCGATGATAGAGCAGCGCAATCAATCGTGAATTACCAAATGACGTTATCCAGAATCAGCCGCCGACAGGTTCGCGCCAGGTCGGGCAGGCTTTCCAATTTTCTTGCTCTTCTCTGCGCCCTGGGCAGCTTGGCGGTGAATCCTTGCTGGGCCCCCGCCGCCGATCTCGCTGAGCGGACGACGCCGCACTACCGCATCCATAGCGATCTTGGTGAAGCGTTCACCGGCCAGCTCGCCGACCGCATGGACGCGATGTATGATGAATATGCGCGGCGGCTCTCCGATTTTGAAATCGACTCGGATGGCCCGCTCCTGGACGTCTATCTCTTCACCCGCCAGGCCGATTATCTCGCCGCCACCGATGCGAAGTTCAAAAACACCGGCGGCGTCTTTCTTTCCGGAAAGAACATGCTGGCCGCGTTTGTCGGGGATCAGGGCCGCGACGCCCTCCGCCGCACGCTGCAGCACGAGGCGTTTCACCAGTTCGCGTGGACGCACATCAGCCGCCGGCTGCCGATCTGGCTCAATGAAGGGATGGCCCAGCTTTTCGAGGAAGGCATCTGGACCGGGGAGCGATTTGAACTGGGGCAGGTGCCGCCGCGGCGGGTGCGCCAGCTTGGCGCGGATATGGACGGCAAACGCCTGATCCCCTTCAAGACGATGCTGGCGATGACGCCCGAGCAGTGGGCGGACAACCTTGGCCGGGACAATGCGCTGGGGGCCACGCAGTACAACCAGGCCTGGGCGATGGTTCATTTTCTGGTCAATGCCCGCGATGACGCCGGCAAGGAAACGTATCGGCCGCGGCTGATCAACATGCTGCGGCTGATGCACGAGGGGACGCCGTCGGCGGCGGCATTCAACGAAGCATTTTCGGATAACATCGCGGGCTTCCAGACGCGCTTTCTGGAATTTGCCAGGAACCTGCAGCCGACGGCCGAGGCGACGCTGATCGAGCATCAGGAAATTCTCGCCGACCTGCTCATGAAGCTGACCACCAACACCACGCATTTCAGGGACATCGAATCATTCCGCCGCGCCCTCGTGCAAGGCGGCTATCGCCTCAAGTACGTCAAGGGCAATATCGAGTGGAGCACGGAAAAGGATCCCTCCCGCTATTTCTGCGGCCTCGACGGCGCCCGCTTCGGGACCGACCGCCTTTACTTCGATTTCCGGGCCGATGCGCCGCTGCCCGACATCGTCTGCCGCTGCTCGCAAAAGGTGCAGCTCCGCACCCGCTTCCACGGCGCCGGCGATCAGCTCGACCACGAAGTGGTGATCGAAGCCGCCAGCCTGTCGCGCGCGGATTGATGGGCGCGACAGGATCGGCGGGCTGAGGAGATATGGCTGGATTCGGGCGATGAGTACATTCGCCGCTCATCCAGCCATGGCAGACAAGAATGTCTGCCCCACCAGAACGCTGCTCGCAAGCGAGCAGGCTAAACCGCCGACAAGAATGTCCGCCCCACCAGAGCCTGAGTATGCGCGCGCGGATTGATGCACTGCCGCCGCCGCTTTGACATCCATTGGCACGCCGTTACACTTCCCCCCAACCCGCGCGTCAGGATGGCGCGCCCCTCGGCAACCAACGGGAACAAAGCACCGCGTGGGAAACGCAAGATCCTCATCTGTCAGACTTTTCCTGATTCTGCTGTTGTCCGGGCTGATCGGTTGCCCCTGCGCGTTCGCCCAGCCTCCCGCCACCAATCCCGCCGCCACCCCGGCCGCCGAACTTAAAGGCCGCACCGTCGAGCAGGTGCGCATCGTCGGCAATGCCCAGGTGCAGGCGGCGGCCATCCTCAATCTCGTGCGCACCCACGAGGGGGATAAATTCGATCCGGCGACCGTTGAAGAGGATTACCAGCGCATCTACGGCCTGAAGAAATTCTCCAACGTCGAAGCCAAGGTCGAGCCCACCGCCACCGGCGTGATCGTCGTCTTCCAGGTGACCGAGCAGCGGCAGATTCGCGAAATCTTCTTCCGCGGCAACCAGGAAATCGCCACCGAAGACCTGCAGAACGTCGTCGAGCTGTCGGCCGGGCAGGCCATCGACCGCTTCCGCATCTCCTATGCCCGCCAGGCCATCGAGAATCTGTACCATTCCAAGAACTACCCGTATGCCCACGTCGAGGTGCCGCAGGAAGCCCTCGCGCAGGATGGCCAATTGATCTTCAAGATCGTCGAAGGCCCGCGCGTCCGCATCCGCAAGGTCAACTTCGGGGGCAATTACTCCTTCACGGAAGACAAACTTTTCCGCCAGATTCACACCCGTTCGTGGTGGTTCTTCTTCAAGGCCGGGACCTATGACCCGGATATGATCGACGACGACGTCGCCGCCCTGCGCCGTTTCTATCAGCAAAAGGGTTATTTCGACGTGCGCGTCGGCCGCAAGCTCGACTTTTCCAAGGACCAGTCCGAGCTGATGGTGAGCTTTGAAATTGAAGAAGGCCCGCGCTACACCATCGACCACATCATCTTCAAGAACGTCGGCGAAAACGTCCTCACCATCTCCGACTCCGCCTTGCGCAATGGGTTGAAGCTGATCGAAAATCAGCCCTACGACGCCGAAATCCTGCAGCGGGATGTGCAGCAGATCGTCAAGGCCTACAGCCCCTACGGCTACATTTACGAGCCTTCCTATCGCCAGCCCCCCAACCCGGAATACCTGCACATCACGCCGCGGCCGATCTTCCGCAAGGAGGCCGGGCGGGTCGACCTCGTCTACGAAATCAGCGAGGGCAAGCCCTTCTATCTCGGCCGCATCATGGTGAGCAAGAACACGCGCACGCAGTCCAAAGTCATCCTGCGCGAGATGCGCGTCGCCCCCGGCCAGCTCTACAACTCCGGGGAAATCCAGGATGCCATCGACCGCCTCCGCGGCACGCCTTACTTCTCCTCGGTCACCATTACCCCGATCGGCGACGATCCCAAGACCCGCGATGTGCTGGTCGAGGTCGCCGAGGCCAAGACCGCATCGTTCACCATTGGCGCCGGCATCAACTCCAACGGCGGGCTTGGCGGGCAGATCGTCTACGACCAGAGGAATTTCGACATCGCCAATTTCCCCGACAGTTGGACCGATATCTTCTCCGACCGCGCCTTCACCGGCGCCGGCCAGGATCTGCGCATCTCCCTCGAACCCGGCCTGCAGCAGAACAACGCCTCCGTCCGCTTCTCCGAACCCTGGCTCTTCGATCAGCCCTACAGCTTCACCGGCGAAGCTTTCCTCCGGGACCGTCTGCGCGAGCACTACGAGGAAGAGCGCATCGGCGGCCGGGTCGGCCTTGGCAAGCGGTTCAATTACACCTGGTCCGCCCTGCTCTCCCTGCGCGGCGAGGATGTACAGATCAAGGATGTCACCGACCCCGCCGTCCGCGCCCCGGAGATCACCAACAGCGAAGGCCACTCCACCCTCACCAGCGTCGGCCTGACCCTGCGCCGCGACACCACCAACCGCGAGTGGTTCGCCTCGCGCGGCTCGAATACATCGCTTAGCTGGGAATCGGCCGGCGCCCTGGGCGGCGATTTCTCCTTCCAGCGCCTCACCGCCGCCTGGACCTACCACCAGACGATTTACGAGGACCTGCTCGACCGCAAGTGGACCCTGACCTACCACGTCGATGCCGGCTACATCTGGGGCGATGCCCCCTTCTTCGAGCGCTTCTATGCCGGCGGCATCGGCACCGTCCGCGGCTTCCGTTTCCGCGGCATCAGCCCCCGCGCCGGCATCGCCCAGGACCCGGTGGGCGGCAATTTCACCACCACCGGCACCATCGAGCTGGGCTTCCCCATCGCCGGGGAAAATTTCCGCGGCGTCGTCTTCACCGATGCCGGCACCGTCGAAGACAGCTTCCGGTTCGGCACCCTCCGCGCCTCCGCCGGCGCGGGTTTTCGCCTGATGATCCCGTTCCTCGGACAGATCCCCATCGCCGTCGACTTCGCCATCCCGCTCAACAAGGCCTCCGAGGACGATGTCCAGATCATCAGTTTCTCGCTGGGAATATTCCAGTAGGCTTTCGGAAACGTCCGATAACTCTTACACTGCAACCCATGCTCGCAGCACGCGTGTTTGAACCGTGCTGAATGGACCGCCAAGCCCGATGTGGCTCGAAAATCGATTGATACTGGAAGGACTTATGATGCTCCGCACGCAATTGTCGGCCTTGCTCCTCGTCACCCTTGGACTGATCGTCCCCGCCGCGCAGGCACAGGAAGCCCCTGCGAAGATCGCGGTCGTCAATACCGCCAAAGTCCTGGAGGACATGAAGGAAACCAAGGACCTGATGGCCGACATGGGCAAGGAAAACGACCGGCTCAAGGCCGAGGATGAAGTTCGCCGCAAGAAGGTGCAAGCCTTCCAGTCCGAACGTGACAGCATCAAGGCTGATCAGCCGCAATATGCCACAAAAAACGAGGAATTCCTCAAGGCCGCCATTGAATACGAAGCATGGGGCAAGATCACCCAGGCGGCGGTGCAGCGCGACCAGAAGCTGAAGCTCAAGATGCTCTTCGACCGCATCGCCGTCACCGTCACTGAGATCGCCAAGGCAAAGGGGCTCGATCTGGTCATCGTCGATCAGCACACCGATGTGGACGAGCGGTCAATCGACAAAGTGAGCACCGAGCAACTCCGCGCCCTGCTCAATCAGCGCAACGTCCTGTACGTTACCTCCCGCCTCGACATCAGCGCGGAGGTGCTCGCCCGTCTCGATGAAAAATATTCCACCACCGGCAAGTAATGACGCCGGATTGCCGGTAGCCGCTGCCAGCGCCAGACCTGTCGCATCGTCGACGTGACCAACCAGGCAACACCGTGCCCAAGACGCTCACACTCTCGGAAATCGCCGCCATTCTCAACTCCCCCGCGCCGCCGCCGGCCGACGCCGGCCGGGCGATTAGCGGGGTCGCCACCCTGGCCGAAGCCGGTCCGGGCGACATTTCCTTCCTCGGCTCCGATGCCTATCTCCCGCAGTTCCGAACCACCCGCGCCGCCGCCGTCATCGTGCAGAAGCGCGTGAAGCTCACCGGCGATTCGGCGGTCCCGATCTTTATTGTCGACGATGCCGACATGGCCATCGCCAAGCTGCTCGAGCATTTCGCCCCGCCTCAACCCCAGCTTCCGCCCGGAATCGATCCATCCGCAAAAATCGATCCCACTGCCGCCATCGCGCCGGACGCCGCCATCGGGCCGCATGTCTTCGTCGGCGCCCGCTCTCGCATCGGCGCCCGCTGCCAGCTTCACCCCGGCGTTTATATCGGCGACGACGTCACCATCGGCGACCACTGCACGCTCTTCCCCAACGTCGTCATCCGCGAGCGCATCACGCTCGGCCAGCGCATCATCATCCACGCCGGCACGGTCCTCGGCACCGATGGCTTCGGCTATCGCTGGGATGGGACCAGGCACGCCAAGATCCCGCAGATCGGCACCGTCATCATCGAAGATGACGTCGAGATCGGCTCGTGCGTCTGCATCGACCGGGCGAAGTTCTCTTCGACACGGGTTGGCCGGGGGACAAAGATCGACAACCTGGTGCAGATCGCGCACAACGTCCAGATCGGCCCTCATTGCATCATCGTCGGCCAGGTTGGCCTTGCGGGGTCGGTCACCCTGGGCGCCGGCGTGATATTGGGCGGCCAGACCGCCGTCCGCGATCACATCACCATCGGCGACGGCGCCATGACCGCGGCCTGTTCCGCCATCGCCGAGGACGTCGAGCCCAAGACCATCGTCTCGGGCATGCCCGCCCTCCCCCACCGCCAGAGCCTGCGCGAACAGGCCGCCCTCCGCCGCCTCCCCGATTTGGTCACCCAGGTCCGCAAGCTGCAGGAAGAAATTGAATTGCTCAAGAAGTCGGGAGCGCCACGTGAAACGTAAAACATGAAACATGAAGAGCAGAGCGGCCTCTTCATGTTTCATGTTCCACGTTTCACGTTTCATGCAGCGACGGCATCAGCCCCCCTTCTTAAACCAGTGCGAGAACGCCCCCACATACGCCGGCTTGCCGTCCACCTGCTCCTCGACCCACAGATATTTGTCCTGGTACTTGCACTCGCTCAGCAGGCTCTGTGCCTTCCACTCCCGCCCCAGCGTCTTCAAAATGCCCGCGCCCTGGCTTTGGTTCTGGGCCGCGATGTAATCCTTGAAGCTCGTTTCCGAAGGCCGGGTAAAAAATGCCGCCGCCGCCAGCGCCACCAGCAGCACGAGAATAATCGATGTTTTCATGCCCGGAATTATACCGCGAGACCAATTCCCCGTAGCCGGATTTTTCGATTCCAACAACCGCCGATAAAAAACGCTTTTTTGGAGCCGCAAGAGCTACTCCACCACCCCGATCAGGCCCAGATTGAACTGCGTTCCCGCGCAGTCCGGCCGGCCGCCGTGCAGCACCTCGATTTCCATGGTGTGCTCGCCAGGAGGAAGCTCCTCGGCGATGGTCACGAGGCGAAACCATCCCCGCCGGCCGACCCAGCCCGGCCGCTCCCGTTTAGTGATCGCCCACTCCCCGCCGTCCAATCGGTAGCGGAACTCGCAGGAGAGGGTGCCGAAGTCGAAACCGAGGACCAGCGCCCGCCCGGTGAAGCTGAATTCCATCGTCGCCCCCACCGCCGAAGTATAGAGAATCTGCCCGACCCGCTGCGTGAACGGCCAGCGCCTGATCATCCATGGCCCGTGGATGATCACGCGTTCAAACGGCAATCGAACCGCCGACTGCCAGTTCAGCGCGTCCAGCGGCGCGGGCATGTGGGAGCCGGCGAGAATCTCCTGGCGGTTGGCATCCTCCAGCAGTTCCCGCCGCAGCATCGCGATGACGCTCTGGGCGTAGCTGAGACTTCCGCGATGCTGTGGATGGATGCCATCGGGTAGCCACTCCTCCCAGCTCATCAGGCCGCGGCATTGCTCGTTGAGGGCGTGCAGTCCCATCCAGACCGATGGCAGGCGGTAGTGCTCGGCGATCTGCTCGAAGTCGGCGATGCTGGCCGGCACGCGCTCGTGCAGCATGTCGTCGAGCATCGGCTGGCCGAAGGTATAAACCAGCACGACATCCCGCTTTCCATCCGCCAGCAGCTTGCGGATCAATCCCTCTCGCGTCCTTCTCCGCTTCACCGGAGATTCACCAGAATCGTTCACCGCGTATTCCACGAAGACCACGTCGCAGCCGACGTCGATGAGGTCGCGATCAGCGCGGAACACCGCCCATTCGCTGCCGGTCGCCCCCATGGCCGCGTTCTCCACGTAGAAGCGCGCCGCGGGAAATGCATCCACCAGCCAGGCCATCAGTGCATCCGGCCAGTTGTAGTCGACACTGCCGTCGGTGATCGATCCGCCGATGAATCCGATACGCGCTACTCCACGTGCAAGAGCCGCGCGCAGGCGGAATAATCCACTGCGATGTTGGTGAACCTGCATGGGCAGAGTCTACAACACGGAAGGCACGGAGGCACGAAGGCAGATAGGCACGAAGGGAATTCGTCTGCTTCACTTCGTGCCTTCGTGCCTATCTGCCTCCGTGCCTTCCATCAGGAAATATCATCCTTGCGCAGGTCCTTCCGCAATCCCCGCACATCCTGGAGAAATTCCTTGCGGAAGACGTAGCGGGCCATCGTCGCGGCGGCGAAGGAGAAGGTGAAGATTTCCACCCGGCCGGGGTTGTGAACGCGATGGAACATCCAGATGGCCGCAATGGCGCAGGCCGCCCATTCCGCCAGGGAGATCACGCCAAAGTCCAGCCAGGGCCTGGGGCGGATGATAAATTCGCGCTGGGTGCGGATGTAGCGGAGGTGAAAGACCGCCGTGACCGCGATGGCCGCGGGGTAGGCAACTATCGCCGCCCGGCTCGGCCGCACGCCGCCTGCCAGGGCGACGGGGTATGCCAGCGCTCCAGCCCCCCAGCCGCACAGCGTGGCGATGGAAAACTTGGTCATCGGCGAGGCCCGCGGGAAAGTGAAGTCATACAGCCGGCTGAGATGCTCCAGGTATCTGAACTGCTGCTTGACCGTCAGCTTCGATTCCCCCCTTTCCCGCAGGCCGAAGTGGATTGGGATTTCTTTCACCCGCAGGGGGGGCCCCACCCGGCACTTGCACATCAATTCCAGCGCGATCTTGTAGCCGAGCGGCGTCAAGCGCTGGGCGTGCTCGTAGGTGCTGCGGCGCAGGGCGAAGAACCCGGACATGGGGTCTGATGTTTTCCCCGCGAACGGCCGGGCCAGGAAGGTGGCGATGTGGGAGTTGATCCTGCGGAAAATTCCCCATTCGCCGGCGGTGCTGCCGCCGCGGATGTAGCGCGAGCCCAGCACGAAATCGGCTTCATTATTCTGCAAGGGAGTGAGCAGATCGCCCAGCCGCTCCGGCGGGTGCTGCAGATCGGCGTCCATCACCACAATATATTCTCCCCGCGCCCGCGCCATCCCGTGCAGCACCGCCCCGCTCAACCCATCGCGGGGATGCTCTCGCACCTCCAGCGTCAGCGGAAACCGCTTGGCCAATTCCGCGCACACTGCGACGGTGCCGTCAGCACTGTTGTCATCGACGATGAGCACCTCGTATCCCAGAGTCGGCAGTCGGCAGTCGGCCATCGCCGCGGCGATGCGCGGCAGCAGCAGGGGAATATTCTCCGCCTCGTTGAGGGCGGGAATGATGATGCTGATGGCGGGCGGCGCGCTCATGGGTGGTGGAAAAGGAAACGTGAAACGTGAAACTTGAACAAAAGAGCTGCCTCTTCATGTTTCACGTTTCTGAAGTTTCTTCTCTGCGATCTCCTCCTTATTGCCGTCCGCAGGACCATCTCGGCGCTGAATAATCCGGGCGCATCACATCCCTTTCCAGAAATATCCAAAGGTGTTGCGCAGCCAGAAGCCCGCCCCGCGGGTGATGTCGACATCCATCAGCTTGGCGCTCTCCACCGCCAGCGCCAGGATCCAGTCGTATTCCCAGCCGCCGTGGTCGTGGCGGTAGTCGGTGTCGCGGAAGACGTTGTTGGTCCAGGCATTCACGTAGACCATCCCTTTGCCGATGGCGTGGCGATAGATGAACGGCTTGGTGCCGGTGGGGAATTTTCCCACCGCGATCACCTCGGCGCCCCGCGCCAGCGCCGGCACCGCGGTGAAATGGTCCTCGTCGAAGGAACGGTATCCCATAAATTGCTGGCGATAGGCCAGCGGGGTGCGGTGGCGGAACTCCGGGCAGATGCCCCAGTAAAGCCGGGGAAAAGCCAGGGCGTCGAAGTTGGGCTCGTGCGGCATCTCGGTCGGGAACGGCCAGTTCTGATACGGTTCATCCGCCCCCGGCCAATCCTTCACGCCATTGGCATCGGCACCCCCTGCCCCACTCAGCCGCCGCATCGCGTCACTCTCGAAGCTTACCCCATGCTCATCGCTGAACGTCTCGGACTTATCCAGCGGCAGGTACAGCGTTCCCCCCTGCTCGACAAACTTCAGCAGCTTCTCGGGCATATCCCGAAAATCGCGGCCATACATGTTGTCGGCCAGCACGATCAGCTTATAGCTGTCCAGCATCTCCTGGGTGATGTGTACATCGTTCTGCCCGCTCCACAGATAGTCCGCCTCCACCCCCAGCCGGGCCAGGGCGCCATTGACCGCCGCGGCGGTGGGCGTGGCCATGCGGCGGAAGAGGCTGTACATCTTCGCCGAACTGCTGAGCAATAATGCTTCTCCCTTCTTCGGCGGGCGGTTTGCCCGCTCCCGCCGCCGCAGCTCCCCGGAATAGAGCGTCACCAGCGCCATCGCCGGCCGGGGGTGGTCATCTTCATCGTAGAGGCCCATGCTTTCCCCCTGCCAGTACATCGCCACCGGATCGGCCTTCTGCTGGCGGCGGTGGGAGAGGGAGGATTGCCAGTCATCGTTCCAGCACCAGTAGTGCCAGCCATCGCCATCGGCCGCCAGGCAGGCCGCGTTCACCCGGTCGATCATTGCCAACTGGTGATCCTCGGTGTCCGCCCCGGTTATCGGGGCATCGAGCCGCGCCCCGTGACATAATACCACCGGCCGCCGCACGGACTGTTTCACGTACCGCGTCAGAATGTAGGCGGTGTTGTAGATGGTCGGCGAGTCATGGTGCAGGCGGTTGGTGGTCATCTCCCGGGTGTGGGCCCATTCCTCAAACGGCCCGACCGGCTGGGAGCGCACCGCCTGCCAGTGATAATATTCCATCCAGACCGCGTGCAGCCGCTGCGTCTCCGGCGTGAACCCATCCAGCATCGCCCAGTCCAGCGTACACCCTTCAAAGGGCGTCCAGAAAACCTGCTTCGGGGCGATCTTCATCATCGCCGCATCCCAGCGGTGCTGGGCCTCCCCCACCTCCCGCTTCTGCATCAGGATGTAGTCGAAGGCCAATGGATATTTCAGCGATGCGTTGAACTTGCTCTCCTGCGGCAGCAATACCTCATTGAAATCATTTGGTTTGTTCTCCAGCGCCTCTACTCCACCGACTTTCTCCAGCAGGTTCTTGAAATTTCCATAGCGCTGTTTGAGCCACGCCGCCCAGTGCTCCTTGAGATCAAAGGGGATCGAGACGTTGTCAAACCCCTTGTGAAAGCGGTCGATGCGGTCGCCGTATCCCAGCACCGCCGGCTCATTTTTATAGCGCTCCGCCAACGGCTTCATCTGCTGCACGTAGGCGTCAAACAGCACTTCATTGAACGGCGGCAGCCAGTGCCCCCCTTGGTCCCACTTTTTCCCGGTGATTCGAAAGTATTCCTCCGGCGTGTCGATGAACGGCCCGGCAAACAGCGTCACCCGGATGTCGTGCTGCCCGGCCACCTGCACGACATGGTCCATGCGGTCATACCCTTTGGCCACCGGCCGGCCGGCCTCGAAGAACATCTTGTTGGTGAGGAACAACGCCGCATGGTTCAGCCCCGCCGCCCGCATGCGTCCGAAGTCCCCTTCCAGGCGGGCCTTGTTCTTCTCCCACAGTCCATCATCACTCATCCAGTCCTGCATCGCTCCCGGATAATGTCCGAAATAGATCGTCGAGTTGCAGTACCAGCGCCCCCCCTTGCCTCCGCTGCTCCCCTTGCTTGCCTTGCTCCCCCCCGTGCCTGTGCCCAGTGCAAACTGCCCATCATCCGTGACCGTGACAAAATCCTTCATAATTCATCTCCTGGCGCAAAAAGCAGGATCGGCCTGGCCCGAACTCGCTCCGGCGCAAGATACCCGCGGCACCTGCGGTGGGCAATTCCGCCGGCGGACCGTCGGCCATGCGCCCGCGGTGACGGCAGTGCCGGTTAGTTCTTGATGATCGCAACATCACCCCAAAGTCCCGACGCGCTCAAGGTGGTATTCCCCAACGCCTCGACGCGCAGCTCGAGCGTTTTTGTGCCGGTGAGGCGCACGCTCAGCACGAGCGGATCGTCCAAGCTGGTGCGATCGGGGCTGCGGAAAAGCTCGACTCCATCCGCGCTGATGATGAAGCGCACGCGCATCGTCGGAAGGATGCCGGCCGGCACGCCGGCGCTGCCGATCAGCGACTTGTATTCGCCATTCAGTGCATAGGTCGCAGCGGTTCCGGCGGAAAGGCCGATGCAGCTTTGACAAGTGGTGGTTCCCAGGACGGGACGAACGCCGGCGGTGGTGGCATTGCGGGCCAAACCTGCAGGCGCTGCCGGTAAAATCGAGGCGGGCTTGAAATCGGCCAGGGGAACGATGCGGGCGCCGACGTAGCGGATTTCCGCGAGACTGCCGGCGGCGATTATCACGCTTCCCAGGCGCGGGTCGTGGATGGAGACGCCGGTTTTCTCGAAGGTCAGCTTGGCGGCGCGCAGGGCGGTGCCATCATCCGAACGGACCAGGAATTCGGCCGGCGCCGGATCGACATCGTGCAGCGCCACCGCGACCGCTTCGGTGCCGGCGGCGAAGCGCGAAAGACCGAAGAGGATGGAGCTGATCTTCACTTTTCCAGTTTCGATCCCCTGGAATTCTCCCTCGAAGAAATCTCCCTTTGCCAGCAGCGCGCCCGAGCGGCTGGCGGGAATTTTCGCGAGGTTCTCGCGGCTTGCCGCGCCGAGGATCAGCCGCGCCACCTGGCTGGTGACGATGGAGATGGTCTCCTGGCCGCGCTGCAGCTTGATGGTGGTGTCATCCGCCGAGACGATCTTGCCGGCGAGGATGGAGCCATCGCGCAATATTGCGCCGGCGGGTGCTTCCTGCTGCTCCGCTGATGCCGTCAGGCGGAGGAGATTGGTCACATCTACCTTCACGGCGGCGCCGCTCTTGGGAGTCACCAGCACAAATCCGAGCGGATCGAAACGGATTTCTCCTTCATACACCTTGCCGTCGAGCGTGCGCACGGTGGCCGCCGGGGCGTGATAGACCGCCAGCAACAACACGAGCGACCAAGAGAGCGACGTTGCGAATTTCATCGTTGGTAAAGCGGCAGGTAATGATAGGGCATGGCCAGGATCGTGGTATGAACGGCGGTGGTGAAGATCGGGGAAATTCCGCCGCCGTCGGCCGGCTGCCAATAGCTGATTTCGCCCTGGGTCACCACCTTGGCCAGCAGGTCTTTTTGCATGAGGTCGTACCAGCGCTTCCAGGTGTCGCCGCCGATCATGTACTGGGCGGGACCGGCGTAGAAGTTTCCGTAGGTTGCATAGCCGCGCTCTTTATTGCGATTGTTGAAAAGGAAATCAGAACCTTTTTTCACCAGGTCATCATCGTACAGCCCGCAGACCTGCAGGGAATAAATCGCCGCGGCGGTGCGGGCGAATCCGGGGGCGCGGTTGTGGGGCTGATAGGTGAATCCGCCGCTGGGGGCGTCGTAGCACGACTTGACGAAACCGACGGCGCGGTCGATGGTCTTCTGCGGCACGTCCAGGCCGGCGTTCTTGGCCGCCCGCAGCGCCACCACCTGCAGTACGGTGACGGAGATGTCGGCATCGCCGACGCGCGGCGGATAGCGCCAGCCGCCGGCGTTGTTCTGGCAGTTGACGATCAGCTTGATTCCCCGCTCCAGCTTGGGCTTGATGAGCGGGTCCTTGGTCTGGCCATAGAGTTCCGCCAGGGCGATGGTGGCGATGCCGTGGCCGTACATGTTGGAATCGCCGCCGGTGCTGGCCGCGATGAAGCCGTCGGGGTGTACCGAATCGAGAAGGAACTGTGCCCCCCGCGCCACCGTCTTGCCATATTCGCCTTCGCCGGGAAGGTTGCCGTTGGACATGAAGGCGATCATGACGTAACCGGTCATGGCCACTTCATAAGGCTGGCCCCATGATCCGCCGGGAGTTTGCTTGCCGGCGAGGAATTTCAGGGAGCCTTTCAGGACGGCTTCGGTCTTGTCATCGACGACCACCGTATCCGCCGCAGGCTGCGAAGCAGGATTGGTAGCTGGTTCGGCGGCGCGGCAGAGAGTTGCCGTTATGAGTGTGGCGATGAAGACGATCGTCGGGAGAGTTCTCATGGATGATCACGGCGATCCTGCAGGATCAACTTGATAGCGGCGCGGAGATTTTCCAGAGCTTTAACTTTGGTTTTTCCCTGACCATTGGCGCCGGGCACCGCTTGGGAATACGCGACGTACCATTCCCCATCCTTTTTGATGATTGCGGTGAATTTTGGCATTTGAATCTTTAGCCTCGTTCATGTTGGCAACCCGCTATGTCGCTACTTCTTCTGCTCCTGATCCGACAGATTTTTCAAATACTGTTCGATCTGCGGCGCGAATTCTTCGGGATACTTTTCCTTCTGCGACTGCTGGAGGGCCTGGCGGTCGCGGGAGGGGAGGCCCAGGAACTGGCCGGCGCCTTTTTCGTTGTTGCGCGGGCCGCCGTCGGCGACGCCGCTGTTGCCGGGCTTACGCTCGCCGGTGCCGCCCTTGGCGTTGTTCTCATCGGCCTGGCCGGGTTTGTTGGACTGCTCATCGCCGGGCTTGCCGGCTTCCGGCTTGCCTTGGCCGGGCTCGCCCTTCTCTCCCTGACCTGGCTTTTCACCTTGCCCGGGCTTGTCTCCCTGGCCGGGCTTGTCTCCCGGCTCAGCGCCCTTGGCCATCTCCTCACCTTTCATGCCGGCTTTGGCCATGGCCATCGATGCCTTGGCCTGGGCCAGCGCCTCGGCGGCTTTGGCGGCCGACTCCTGGGCCTTTTCAGCATTCTTGTCCGCCGCCTGGGCGGCGGCATCGCTCATCGCCTGGCGTGCCTGCTCGACGGCTTCCTGAGCGCCCTTTGGCGCGGCGCCGTGATCCTCGGCGGCGGCCTTGCCAACCTCTTCGGCGGACTTGCCCAATTTTTCCCCCGCCTGCTGCATGGCCTGCTCCTGATCCGCTTTGGGCTTGGCGGCGGCAAGTTGCTCGGCCTTTTTCTGCAGCTCCGCTTCCTGTTGGGCGAGCTTTGGGGCTGAAGGCTTGCCGGCATCAGCGCCGGCCGGCGGCGCTTTCTCGCCGGCCTGTTTCATCGCCTGCTGCGCTTTTTGCATGGATTTCGCGGCGGCTGCGGGATCATTCTCGGCCAACTGCTTGGCGGCCTGCTCCGCGGCTTTTTGCGCCTCGGCGGCCTGCTGCTCATTGGCCGGCTCGGTCTTCGCCATGTCCCGCGCCACCTGCTCCTGCTGCTTTTGCAGGTCCTGCATCTGCTGGGCGCCATCATCCTGCGGCAGCTTGGCCTGCGCCTGCTGCACATCTTCCTGCGCCTTGTCGATAGCTTTTGCCAGGTCGTTCATGGCGTCGGTCTTGTCATCCTTCTGCCCGAGCTGATCCTTCAGGTCATCAACCTGCTGGTCGAGGGCATCTTTGGCTTTGTTCAACTCCGCCACCGCCTGCTTCTGCTGCTGCTGGGCTGCCTGCGGGTTGGGCTTTTCCAATGCCCCCTTCGCCTTCTCCATGTTTGCGCCGGCGTCCTTGAGAGGCTTGACGGCATCCTGCGCGTCATCGGGAAGCTGTTGGCGCGTCTGATCCGTTTGCTTTTCCACATCCTGCTGCTGCTTCGCCTGCGTATTGGCGGATTGTGCATCGGGTTTGGCGCTCGGCTGCGCGGCCGACGCTTCCTGCTTGGCCGCATCCTTGGCGGATTGACTTTCGAGTTTCTGCTCCTGCTGCAGGAGCTTGCCGACGTCGTCGCGCGCCTTCTCCAGCTTGGCGAGATTTTCCTGGGCCTGCTCGGCCTTGGCGAGCTGCTGATCGATTTCTTTAGCCGCTTGCTTGAGAGACTCGGTGGCCGCTTTCTGATTTTCGGCGGCCTTCTGCGGCTCGGGGAAACCGCCCAGCGTCTGCTGCGCCTTGTCCATCTGCCGGGCGGCCTCGCCGAGGTCCTTGGCGGCGTCGGGAGCATGCTCGGCGGCGGCTTTCTGCAGGTCGCGGGCCTGCTGCTCGGCGGCCGCCTGCTTGGGCGCTTCCTTACGCAAGGTTTCGTGATCGGCGCCCGCGGCCTTGGTCTCGTCGTTCACCTTCTCCTGCTGCTTGAGCAGGTCCTGGGCCTTTTGCTTCAGGTCTTTCAGGTCGGCCACGGGATCGCTCTTGCGCTGTTGATCCTTCTCCGCCTGGGCCAGCTCATCCTGCAGCTTGGCTTTGGCTTCTTCGAGTTTGGCCAGCGCCTCATTGCCACGCTCGGCGGCCTGCTGGCGATTGTTCTTGTTGAGCGCCTCGCGATTCTCCTGCATCTTGTCCTGGGCATCCTTCAAGGCATCGGCGGCGGCCGGCGCGGCTTCCTGCACATCCTTCTTGACCTGGTCGGTCTTGTCTACCAGGTCGGCCTGCTTCTGCGCGACCTGATTCATCGGCTCGCCGGGCTGCTTGGCCTGGGCGTTGATGCCTTTCTGTTCTTCGATCGCCTTTTGCAAGTCCTCGGCCGCCTGGCGCAGCTTTTCCAATTTGTCCTTGGGAGGCGCCACCATGCGGGCGAGTTCGCGCAGCTCATCGCGCGATGATTTTTCATTTCCGGCGGCCTGATACAGATTTGCCTTTTTAAGGTCGTCGGCCGCCCCGGCCGCGGCATCTTCCAGTTTGGCGTCCCTCGCGTGATCGAGCGCCTTCTTGAGCTGATCGGCCTTTTCTCCGGAGCTTTCGGCCAACTGCTTCAGTTGTGCCATCGCCTGTTTTACTTCATCCTTGAGCGACGCCTGCTCGGCCTGTTGCACCTGCAGCGAATCCTTCTGCGATGGATCGAGTTGTTCCAGGGACTTGCTGGCGGCGCCCTTGGCCAGGTCTACCGTGGCCTTCAGATTATCGGCCTGCCGATCGGCCAGCTTGCTTAGCTTTCCCGACAGCTCACGCAAGGCCTGCTGCTGCTCATACTCGATGAGCAACTGCCGGAGCTGCGCGATGATGGTTTTCTGGTCGGTGAATGCCTCAACCACGTTCTTACGGGCGGCGTTGGGATCGTTGGCCGAGCGCGCCTGCTGCAGCAACTCGATCACCCGCTGCATGTCCTTGTCGGACAGGCCGCCCAGCACGCCGCCGATGGCTTTGAGGATTTTCACGTCCTCGGCATCGCCCATGCCGTTGCGGTCGAACTCGCCGATGATGCTCTTGATTTCGTCCGCCACCCGCTGCGTCTGGGTCTTGATCTGCTGCTGCTGGGCTTCGTGTTCGCGCACGTGATCGAGGGCCGCCGCCGCATAGACCAGCGAACTTGCGCCCACGCCCCCTACCACCGCCACGAAAAAGAGATGAGCTGCTTTCATGACGAATCCTTCCAAAGAACCCACCGCAGGCCGGCTGTGCCCAATGATGCATACATCGGCCGGCCGCGTGCGTTTCCCGCCTGTGGGAGATAAGTATACCAAGTTTCTTGAAATCTTCGCCGATTGGTTGGCGCTATCGGCGCCGGCGGATAGCCTTAATCTGCATGGCCGCGCCATCGACCCACGAAAAGAGAAAATGACCTTCCCCACAAATGGTGGGCGCGCCGGAAGGAGAGCATAATGCTCTTCA
>DAIOHQ010000009.1:0-41016 GCA_036744635.1 Tepidisphaeraceae bacterium
GTCTCGGAGTACCGCGACCTGTGGCACCCGGAAATTTCAAACTGACCCATTGCCCCTCCATCAATGTCCCACTTCCCACCATCTCGCCCCCATGTGGGACATTGTGGGACATCGCATCAACCCATTCATTAGCAACGACTTACAACCGATTTTTTACCAAAAAATCAGCCAAATGTCCCACATCTCAAAATCACTCGACAACTCCCACCGCGTCCTCGGCCATTCTCCCCTCACGCCGTGTGAGTCTCGGCATTTTTATATTCGATGATCCGCGCCCGCCGGCCGAGCAACCGGTTGCGATGATATTTGAGCTGGCCCAGCGCCTGCGGAATCTTTCCCAGCACGATGAAGAACGCGAAGATGCTCGCAAAGCGGCCGCTCATGCGGCGTCGGGCGCCCCGGCGCACGCGGAACATCAGCAGCGGATACCCCGCCAGCAGCCCCAGCGACCAGCCGTACGTCGGCCACGCCGCGGCCAGGGCAACGAACGGAGTCGCCAGCCCCCACAACCAGTTGCTGCGCACCTCGCGCACCCAGTGCCGCTCCGGCGGCGCCCCGTGCATGGCCGCGCCTTCGGCGTAGGCGTGCCCGGCCCGGATGTTGCGCCGCCACCACTGGCCGAAGCGGGTCATCGCCGCATCGTGCAGCGTCATCTCCGCGTCGATGCGCAGAATCGTCCAATTCCGCGCCCGCAGGCGCACGCACAGCTCCGGCTCTTCACCGGCGATGATGGTCTCGTTGAAGCCGTCCACCTGCGTCAGTGCCCGCACGCGCATGGCCGCGTCGCCGCCGCAGGCTTTGGCTTCGCCGATCGGCGTATCCCATTCCAGGTCGCACAGCAGGTTGTAGATGGATCTGTCGGGGAAGCGCTCGCGCCGCCGGCCGCAGACCACGCCCAGGTTGACGTTGTCGTTCATGGTGCGCTCGGCCAGCGCCAGCCAGCCGTTGACGACTTCGCAGTCGCCATCCACGAATTGCACGAAGCGGGTATCGGGAGCGAGTCGCTGCAGCAATTCGAAGCCGGCATTGCGTGCCCGGGCGGCGGTGAAGGGGATCGACATGTCCAGCTCGACCACATCCGCGCCCCACTTGCGGGCGAGTTCGACGCTGCCATCGGTCGAGCCGGAATCGACATAGACAACCGCATGGCCGCGCCCGCACACCGATCGCAGGCACTGCTCGAGGCGCGCCCCTTCGTTGCGGCCGATGGCGACGACGCCCAGCTCAGACATCGCACCTCCGGGAGGATTCACCGCGGAGACGCAGAGAAGATGAAACAGGTGCGCTCATGGGTGCGGTATAACTTTAGCCGGGATTCCCACCGCCGTCGCCCCCGCGGGAACGTCATTCAGCACCACCGCATTGGCGCCGATGGATGCGCCGGCGCCGATGGTGATACCCCCCAGCAGCTTCGCCCCGGCGCCGACGTTCACGCCCGCGCCCAGGCTCGGGGCGTCGAAAGGCTTCTCCAGCGAGCGGTTGCCCAGCGTCACGCCCTGGCGGATGATGCAGTCATCCCCGATCACGCTGCTGCCGTGAATCACGATGCCGGATTGGTGCTCGATGATCACCCGCCGGCCAAGTTTCACCGTGTAGGGCAGCTCGATGCCATAGCGATTGCGGCATTTGCGAAACAGACGGCGGTACAGCAGGCTGAACGGGGCGCGGAGAATCTTGTTGCCGATCGTCATCCGCCAGTTGCCAAAGCGATGCACGGCCACGGCGCGAAAGCCCGGTTTCGTCCAGTCCCGGCCATGGGCGATGTAATCTTCCCTGATCTGCGCCAACAGAGAGAGCGGGACCGTGGCCGCTTGCGGGGGAGAGATTGTGACGGGGGCGGTCATGGGAAAGTGCTCTCCGGAAAGATTAACCGCCAAGCCGCGAAGATGCGAAGCAGGAGCGAGGAAGGCGTTGATACATGCCAATCTTCGCGCCCGGCGGCGGAGGGGAGTGGGTCAGTTTGGGTGCCACAGGTCGGCGTACTCGCAGACCTGTGTCTTATTGCGTCGCTACGCGGCACAGGTCGCGGTACTCCGAGACCTGTGGCACCCAGAAATTTCAAACTGACCCATTGCCCGGCGGCGGAGTTATGTTTTTCCTTTCATAAATACGCTGTGGCCGATGAAATCAAACAGCAATCTCGGCGGATCATTGTCAGGCTTCTGCTGGAGAAACCGCCGCAGCCGCCAAAGCGCGAATCCGATGGCCCAGGCCGCATCCGCGGCGGCGGCGTAGGCGATGTTGTAGTTCCGCGTGAAGAAGCGCCGCCGCGAGTCGAACCAGTAACCCGGCCGGCGCCTGGCCGGGCGCTTGGTATCGGTGACGCCCGAAGCCTGGCCAACCAAGTGTACCACCCGCGAGCTCGGCACATACCAGCAGCGCCAGCCCGCCCTGCGTGCGCGATAGCAGAAATCCACTTCCTCAAAGTACATGAAATAGCGCTCATCCAGCAGCCCGATCGCGTCAAACACCTCTTTGCGAATGATCATGCTGGCCCCGGCCACCCAGTCGGTCGCCGTATTGTGTTCCGCCGGAGGCGGGGCGATCTTCCACCGCGCCAGCAGCTTCGAGATCGGGCCGAAGCGCAGGCCGCCATCCAACTCGCTGAGAACAGTTGGAAAACGAAAGGCCGAGCGCTGCGGCGTGCCATCGGGTTCTTCCAGGCGGCTGCCGGCAATGCCGGCCTTCGGATTCGCCTCCAGGAACGCCAGCAGTTCATGAATCGCGTTGGCGCGCACCACCGTATCCGGATTCAAAAGCAGCACGTACTTTGGTGGATCGTTGCCCGCCAGCGCCGGCCGGATGGCGGCATTGTTGCCGTAAGAAAACCCGCCGTTGATCGCCAGTCGAACGAACGTCGCCCAGGGCCAATCGTTCTGCCGCAGTGCCTCTTCAATGCGCCCGGCCGAATCATCCGGCGAGGCGTTGTCGGTGATCACCACGCGGGCATCCGGCAGTGTGCGCATCTCTTCCGCCACCGAGCGCACGCAGTCGATGGTGAGCTCGGCCGTGCGGTAGTTGACGATGACGATAAGCAGATGCACGTCAATATTATCGGACAGCGCCCAGGGCCAGTTCAATGCGTTTTTCGTGGCAGGCGTCCAGGGTGTTGTTCCTGGCGGTGGCCAGGCCGTTTTCCAGCAGTTGCGAGAGCCTCGCACGGTCGTGACAGGCCGCGACGAAAGCGTCCGCCAGCGCTGCGATATCTCCGGTGGGGACCAGAATCGCGGCATCATTGTGCGCGATGAGGTCATCGGTCCCGGCGTTGCGATACATGATCAGCGCCAGCCCCCGCGCCATCGCCAGCAGCACGTTGCGGCTGATTTCCGCGGTAAGATTCGTCACCACCATGACGTGAGCCGGCCACCATGTGTCGAACAGCGCATCCCCATACGGCACGGTGCCGAGGAAGCGGACGCAGTCAGCGAGCTTCAGTTCATCGGTCAGCTTGGCAAAGGCCGCGAGGTCTTCACCCTCGCCGAGGATGTCGAGACGGAGATCGGCGCCGCGTGCCCGAGCCGCCGCCATCGCCCGCAGCACGTGGTCGGTCGCCTTGATCCTGATCTGCCGGCCGGCCACGATCAGCCGCAGCGGTTGCGCCGTGTCCAGAATCGCCTGCTTGCGCTCGGCAAGCTGCGCTGGAGTGATCAGTGTTTCGGCTTTTACAAACGTTCGGTGAAACGTATGGCAGCGGGAACTCCACTGTGCTTTGAAGCGCTCGACCACGGAGGCGTTATGGGCGAACACGACATCGGCTTCTGCGACGGCGCGGCGGCAGAATTTTTCAAACCGTCCCACCGCGATGCGCTTTCCCACGCGCTTCAGCGGGTTTCGTTCATTGCTCGCGTTCAACTCAAGGCGCGGGAACGGATCGGCCCCGTCGAACGCCCAAATCCGCTTCCTGCCAGCCGCAAGCGGCCAGACCACCTGCCCGAGAGCGACCGGATGCCCGCCATAGTCGGCCTGCACGATATCGCTTCGCGCGATCGCCTGGCGCAGCCGCTGGCGCAGCGCGCCGCGCACCTGGAGAAACGATTTGGCGGAAATGTAATGCGGCAGCGGGATGTACTCGAATCCTTCGCCGGCCGGATCGATCTCAACCGAGTTGAAGCTGCCGCTGGCCGCGTTGTCCAGCTTCTCCACCAGCGGGGTCGCGACGATCAAATTCACCCCCCGCGCCCGCAAGGCGCGGCACTGGGCCCGCAGATCTTCCAGCCACATGTCGCCGATCAGAAACGTCCCCGGCGATGCCGACCGGCCAAACGGAACATGGTTCACCAGCAGATAGTTCACGCCGCCGCTTCCGCGAGTTTGGAGTTGGCATGATGCGTTCCCAGCACCCTGTCGCACAGCGTCGCCAGCAGCAGCCCGCCGAGGCAGAATTGCAGCGGCTCAAACGGAATCGTAAACCGCGCCGCGGTGATCGTCAGGCAGTACAGCAGCAGGCACGATCCAATCACCAGCCCCGGATAAGCCAGCGACCACCGCTGGCGAATCGCCAGCAGCAGTCCCCCGGCCGTCAACGTCAACAGCACGGCGCGCGAGACGATGTAGACGATCGAGCTGGACTTGGGATTGTCGTAATCGATCCAGATCGTTTTGTAGAGCCGGATGAAGCAAAGCTCCACGTACCGTTTCGGATGCGCCTTCATCCAGGTGGTGGAAATATCCTTGAAGATCGCCTCGCGCCTGGCCTCGGGCTGGCCTTTCAGCAGCGCCCGCTGCCCGGGCGTGAGCATGGCATACTGGTGCGGAACATCCCGGTCGCGCAGGTCGTCGCCGAGGGAAAACCCTTCGTCCTGAAACTGTTGAAGCTGCGCCGCCGTCGCCTGCACGCGGTCCGTGCCGGTCGCGAAGTTGTTGTTCCCCTTCCAGAAGTTCACCCAGAACGTGCTCTTGATCGGGATCCACTGGCCGTGAACGCGATGGTTGCGCAGCGTCCACGGGCCGATAATGACCAGCGCCGCGACAAGCAGAATCGCCGCGTTTCGCAGCCGGATCGAAAGCGAAAGATTGCGGCAGGCAAGGATCAGCAAACCGCTCAACGCCACAATTGGCAGCAGCACCGGCTCGGTCAGTGCCGACAGCACTCCGATGACGCTGAAAGCCACCCAGGGCAACAGCCGCCCGGCACGAACGGACCGGTAGTACAGCAGAATGATCGCGGTCGTTCCCGCGGTGATCAGGGTGATCGCCTGGGCGTGCGAAGGCGCATAAATCTGCGTCGGCCAGACCGCGCACATTCCCGCGGCCAGCAGGGCGACTATTGCGCTTCCGCCCAGCACGCGGGTCAGGGAATAGGTGAGCCAGATGCCCAGCGCCCCAATCAGGGCATTGAACGTCATGATGGCGACATAGGCGGCGGGGGTGTCGAGTACGTAATCCCCCATACGGTGGTCTCCGAAGACCCAGATGAACGCGCTCAAGATAAACGGGTAGGGCGGCGACTGGACGCTGGTGGGGCCAAAAGAGTTGAAATCCCCAAAGGAAAAACCCAATCCATTGATCAGCGCCAGCGCGATCGCTCGATGTTCCATGGCGCCGGGGTTTTCCCAACTGCGCAGGTACAGGATCACGCCCATGCGCAAGGCGAAGCCCAGCAGCATGATCGCGCCCAGCACAAACGCGATGCTATCGCGGCCATCGACGGATGACTCGCCGGCGCGCGAATACTCCAGGGTGGGTGGCGCACTGGCGGACGGCATCACATCCCTCCGACGGCATCAAGCTGCGGGCGGCGCGGCGGCACGTCAAACCCGGTCCGTACCGGCCGCTGCTGCAGGCGCTGCGCCATCGGCATCTTATCCAGGTAGATGTCGATCATGCTGACGGCGAAGGCAAGCATCAGGAGGAACATCGCGGTATACGAAGCCGCCGCCCAGACCGTGTACATGCCCACCATGCAGCCCAGCACACTGGCCACCGCCACCGCCAGCGGCAG
This sequence comes from Tepidisphaeraceae bacterium, assembly GCA_036744635.1. Lineage (GTDB taxonomy): Bacteria > Planctomycetota > Phycisphaerae > Tepidisphaerales > Tepidisphaeraceae > DAIOHQ01. The sequence continues at coordinate 5,942 of DAIOHQ010000009.1, forward strand.
ACGCTGCTCGTGGCTGCGGCAGAGACCAAACGCCTTGACCGCACGATGCGCCAGGGCAACCGGCAGCAGCAGCCACAGGATCATGCAGGGATATCCATAACGCAGGGCGAAGACCAGATAGGCGTTGTCCACGCTGTCGAGATTCAGCTCCTTGGGAATGTTGCGGCCGAAGCCGAACATGCCGGCCTGCGGAATCATCCGCACCGAGTGCTGCACGATCAGCGCCCGGTTGCGGAAGCTGCCTTCCAGCGTGCCCAGCGACCTGCTGTTGGCGCTGCTGGTGCTGAGCAGGCCGATCGTCAGCATCACGCTGCCGAAGATCATCAAGACCACCACGCTGGTCAGCATGGTGCGAACGGTCCTCACCCGCGTCAGCGCCCAGTAGATGGCGATGGCCGCCAGCGCCGCGGCGTAGGGGGTGAAGCTCATCGACGTGCCCAGGGCGATGGCGGCGGCGACGATCGCATAGCGGACGGTGTAATTCTTGAGCCCGACGCCCGAAGTCTTCGCCAGCACGACGATCAATCCAATCATCAGCAGGCAGGCCATCCCGAAATGGATCGGATGGGCAAAGGAGACCATGGCGCGGAAGAAGCCGAACCGCCGCAGGGCCATCATGTTTTTCCCCTCATCGTAAATCTGCAGCTTGGCCAGCAGATCCACGTAAGAGTGCGGCCAGAGGCGCAGCTCGATCAGGGAAAAGGCCGCGATGACGAAGACGCAGGTCATCAGAACGTTCAGCAGGTCGCGCCGGGTGCGCGCCTCCTGAAAAACCAGCCGCGCGACGAAGTACGGAAGAATCCACGAATACATCTCGCTGCCAAAGGTGCTGACGCCCGTCCAGTAATGATCGGCGACCATCGCGGCGCACACCGTCTCGGCGGTGATCAGCACCACGATCATGTCCACCATGTTCCAACGGAAGCGATACCCCTCGAAGCCCTTGAGACACAGCCCGGCAAAAATGCCCAGGATGGCGCCCCCCTGGCTGGTGACGTCGGGAAGGTATTCCAGCGGGATCGGCCGCACCGCCGCCGTGAGCATGATCACGGGAAGGTAGACATACGCGAATCCCGCTCCCGCGCTGCGGTACATCGTGACGAAAAACGCCACGAGAAACAGCGAACCTATGAACAGAATATTCATCCGCGATTGCCTTCTTTAATTCACGATCGCTGTCATCTGAGGTACTCCGAAGGATCTGGACTGGTTTGCCGATCCATCCAGATTCCTCGGAGTACCTCAGAATGACACCAATCGCCTCAGGCCCCAATTTACGGCTTTGTGTTCATTGCGGACCAACGCTTGCCTGTTGCGCCGGAAGCGCTGGTGCGGAAATCTTGTTTGTTTGCGCGGGCGAATGCGCCTGCTGGCCTTCAATGATGCTGGCGATGAGGAACGTCGGCCGGCCTTTGACCTCCAGGAATATCCGGGCCAGGTATTCGCCAATGATACCAAGAGAGATCATCTGAATCGAGGAGGTAAACAGGATCAGGCAGGCAGTCGTCGCCCAGCCGCGCAAAGTCTTTACGTCATAAATCTTTGCGATGATCACCCAAACCGCCAGGAGAACGGACAAGAGCACGCTCACCACCCCCAGCCGGGTTACGATTTTCAGCGGCGTGCTGCTGAAGCTGACGAGCCCATCCATGGCCAGCTTGATCAGCGCTTTGAAGGTATATTGCGGAACCCCGGCCTGCCGGGCATCCCGCTCATATTCGACACCCACCTGCTTCAGTCCGATCCACGTGCGCAGGCCGCGGACAAAGCGCTGCTGTTCGGGAAGATTGTTCAGCAAGTCAACGGCCGCCCGATCCATCAGGCAAAAGTCGCCGGAATCCAGCGGAATCTTCAAATCGCTGATCGCGGCCAGCAGGCGATAAAACGCCCAATACGCCATCCGCTTGCCGAACCATTCCTTGCGCTTCTGCCGGATCGCGTAGACAACCTGAAATCCTTCCCGCCATTTGGCGAGAAATTGCGGCAGCGTTTCCGGCGGGTCCTGCAGGTCGCAATCCATCAGCGCAACCACGTCCCCGCGCGCAACCGTCAGCCCGGCAGTGATGGCAGCCTGATGCCCGAAATTTCGCGCCAGATGGACAACCCGAACGTGCGCATCCTGCGCCGCAAATCGGTTGAGAATTTCCGGCGTCGCATCCCGGCTGCCGTCGTTGACAAAAATCAGCTCGTAATTCAGTCCCCACTGCGCCAGCGCCGGGCCCATCGCCGTAAAGCGCGCGAACGTCAGCGGCAGCACCTCTTCCTCGTTGTAGGCGGGAAGAACGATGCTGAGCAGCGCGGGTGAATGATTATCGGTCGTGTTCTGCGTCATGGCGTACCACTGATACCTGCGGCCTCCACTCATTTATCGACCATTCATCCCCTCCCCGTAGCACGGGTTTTCAACCCGTGCCGAATACCTTTCCCTCTCAACCGGCGCTGCATTTCTCGTGGCACGGGCAACCTGCCCGTGCATCCGCCGCCTTAGCGGCCTGCGCATGGGCTGGTAGCCCATGCCACGACTTCACGCCGCCGAAAACTGGCCATGGCGGCTCCGGTCCACCGCCTGCTGCAGCGCCGCCTCGAACAAATCGGTCGCATCTTCCCACGAATACTGCGTGGCCGTCCGATAAGCCTGATCGGACATTTTCCGCCACTCGGCATCCGGCATCCGGCACATCTTCACGATCGCATCGGCCATCGCCTGCGGGTTTTCGTGTGGGATCAGGATCCCGCCGCCCGGTCCGATCAAATCCGGCGCCGCCCCGGCCGGCGTTCCGATTACCGGCGTGCGACAGGCCATCGCCTCCAGGATCGGCAATCCAAATCCCTCAACCCGCGTGCCGAACAGCCAGGCATCGCAGCGCGCATAAATATCCTTCAGCCCCTCATCCGGCACCAGGTAGTTGAATTCGGTCCCGGCCGGCAGCGGCATGGTCTCCGACTCGCGGCAGCTCGCAAAACAGACCAGCTTCAGATCCGGCAGGATTTTTTTTGCCCGCTGATACGCCTCGATGCTGATGTCGCATCCCTTGTTGCGAAATTCTGTGTAGGTCAGGCCAACCGCCGGCGCCGCCTGCTTGCCGCGCGGCGGGGCGTAGAACAACTCAGGATCCACGCTGTTGGGCACCAGCGTGATGTCCTCGTGGTTGAACTTTTCCTTCAGCAGCGCCCGCACCCACTGGGCGATGATGATCTTGGGCATGCGCAGCCGGCAGGTGGCATCCACCCGCGCTGGATCCCCGCCAAATACCTCGTAATCCTGCATGAAGTGAATCTTCACCCCCTTGGCCGGCGCCATCGCCTGCACCCACTCGGCCGTCTCCCACCACGTCGCGATCACCACATCCGCATCCGGCACGTCGTCGTTGGTGATCGGCCGGACCCGGTCGATGTGCTTCACCTTGATCGAGGTGCTGTCGAAGTGGCTGGGGCCGATCGCCTGCTCCTGGGGCCACTGAAAGCGCGTCAACAACGACTTCACATACATCTTCAGCGACGGCAGCCGGCGCGGCGTGGCCACCACCGTCACCTGGTGGCCGCGCTGCTTGAGGCGCTCGGCGTAGATCGCGATCACGCGCGTTCCCCCCCGCATGTTGGCGCTCGGCAGCACAAAGGTGATCCGCATACGACTACTTTCCCTTGAGCTTGTCCTTGGCGGCGTTCACCGCCTTGCGCATCCAGCGCCCCGCGTTTTCCATCGGCATCAGCACCTTCCCCTTCAGCACTTCGTTCGGCCGGGCCTTGAATACCGTCGAATGCGACACTCCCGTCCACTGCGGCGGGGCCTCTTTGGTATAGTAATACGCCGCGAAAGACTTGCGGCTCTGCCCTTCCGGACAGGTGACGGCGCTGACCCCGTGGTTGCTGATCTCGTTGGTTTCGAACACCACGCAACGGTTGAAGATCGGCGAAAATGAGTGGTGGCAGACCTTGACGTCCGGATCCCACAATTCGACGTTCCCGCCCCATTCCGGCTTCCAGTCCTTGTTCAGATACAGCAGGATATTCAGCCGCCGGTGCAGGTTGCGCTCCTTGATGTAGTTGAAGTCCACGTGGACGTCGAGGTGCCCGCGCGGCCCGGTCTGGTGGATGCCGCCGCCGATGAGCTGGTCATCCGGCAGCAGCCTGGGAATGTCCATCACGTACGAGAGCAGGTCCAGGAATTCCGGCGCGGCCAGCGCCGCGTTGAGCTGCTGAATCGGTCCGGCGAACTTGCTGGAATCGGTCACCTGCACCTTTCCCCGCTCGTTCACCGCCGCAAACGTGCGACCCATCTTCAGCGCATCGTCATAGCTGGGAAAGGCCCCCAGCACCTGCTCGGCAAAGTCCGCCTTGAGAAAATTGTCGATGCAGAAAAACGGAAAGGGCGAGGCGCCGCGCACCTTGCTCCGCAGCTCCTCGCGATCGATGGGGTTGATCAGTTCCATATGGGCCTCATTCGATTTCTTCGTAGGGTCCGCTTCAGCGGACGGGATTTCTCCCGCAGTACGAATCAACAGATTCCGTCCGCTGAAGCGGACCCTACATGATCTTGCTGCCGACGGCTGACTCCTCCTCACGCCGCCGACGCTTCCTCGGGCTTTTCCGCGGCCTCCACCGTCCGAAACTCAAAATTCGCCGGCCACCATAAATGGGACTGATGGGCGATCGGCACCTTTCCCTGCCCCCAGATGTCCTGCTCGATCACCTCGAACGCCAGCACGTTCTCGACATTGTGCGAATCCAGCACCGGATCGCCAACGTACATGGACACGTAAAACCGCTTGCCCACGAAAGGCACCATTCCCAGATCCACGCGAATGATCCCCTCGCTGACCGGCGTCGAAAATTCCGGCGTCGGCTGAAAACGCGTGTTGGCATTCACCACCCGCTCCCCTTCGGCTGTGGAGATAATCACGCCCACCCGTGGCTGGCGGATTGGAACCGTCGAGCCGAAGCGAATGTCGATCGCCAGCTTGCCACCCATCATCAGCGACGGCGAAGGCAGCCCATCGCACAGCAGGGTTGCGCTCTTGATCCATGGGGAGCGCCCGGCCGGGCGATCGAAGTTGACCGTGTGGTGCAGGCCGGTGTCGAAGCTCTGGCTGATGTACTTCTCCACGCACTCCTCAACGCTCCCGCGCAGCAGCATCTTCCCGCGCTCCAGGAACACGCCGGTGTTGCACAGCGACCGCACCGCCGCCATGTTGTGGCTGACGAACAGCACCGTCCGTCCCTGCCCGGCCGCCACTTCCTTCATCTTGCCAAGACACTTTTTCTGAAACTGCACATCACCCACCGCCAGAACTTCATCCACGACCAGGATTTCCGGCTCCAGATGCGCTGCCACCGCAAACGCCAGGCGCACGTACATTCCCGATGAATAGCGCTTCACCGGCGTATCCAGGAATTTTTCGATCTCCGCGAAGGCCACGATCTCATCAAATTTCCGATCGATCTCGGCCTTGTGCATTCCCAGAATCGAACCATTCAGATAAATATTTTCCCGCCCGGAAAGCTCGGGATGAAACCCGGTTCCCACTTCCAGCAGCGATGCCACCCGCCCGCGCAGCGTCACCCGCCCCTCGGTCGGCTCCGTGATCCGGCTGAGGATCTTCAGCAGGGTGGACTTGCCTCCGCCGTTGCGGCCGATCACCCCAACCACCTCGCCGCGCTCCACCTCAAAGCTGATGTCCTTCAGGGCATAAAAGCTGTCCTGCGAGTCCGCCGAAGCCTCGCCCATTCCCCGCAGCCGCCGGATCGGACCGGTCAGTGCGCCCACCACCGCATCCCGGAAGGTGGGATAGCGCTCGACCTTGGTCCCCAGCCGATAGGCCTTGCTCAATCCCTCAACAGTGATGATCGGCTTGCTCATAATCTATGCCACGTCCGCAAATCGCCGCTCGGTCTTGCGGAAATAGAACAGTCCAAAGGTAAACAGCAGCAGCGTGGTCACCGTGGAAATTGCGATGTCGGCAACGTTCCACTCCAGCACATCCCCAAAAATACACGAGCGATACCCTTCGATGATGCCCGTCATCGGATTCAGCGCCATCAGCCAGTGCCATTTCTGCATCATCGAGTTGGGATAAATGACCGGGCTGAGAAACATCCACGCCTGCACCATGAAGGGGATCAGGAAACGAAAATCCCGATAGCTGACCGTCAGCGCCGACAAGGCCAGCGAAACGCCCATCGCCGCCAGGATCATCAACGCGAAAAACAGCGGCAGGAAGACGATCTGCCACGATGGCGCATACACGTTCCACGCCATCAGGCAGGCGAAGACGCCGAACGATATTGCGAAATCCACCAATGCTCCGCCCACGGTGGCGGCCGGCACGAACATGCGGGGGAAATATATCTTGGTGAGCAGGTGCTGCTGGTTGACCAGCGACAGCCCGCCGCTGCCGATGCCGGTCGCGAAAAACGTCCACGGCAACAACCCGGCGTACACGAACAGCGAGTAATGGTCCTTCAGCGCCTCCGGCAGCTTATCCTTGATCCCCGCGAAGTTCCCGAAGATGGCCGTGAAGATCACCATCTGGAACACCGGCACCAGGATCGCCCAGGCCACTCCCAGCACCGTCTGCTTGTAGCGGACCTTCACATCGCGCCAGGTCAGAAAATAGAGCAGCTCGCGGTAGTGCGCCATCTCCGCCCAATTGACGCCGATCCATCCTTTTCGCGGCTCGATCACCAGTTCAAACGGCTCGCGCTCCACCGCTTCCGCCGGCGCGGGCGCATGTTCCGATGCGCCGCTCGTTGGACTCTGTACAACCGATTCGCTCATGTTCAAACTGCTCATCAAAAAACTCCGCCCCTCTGTCATTCTGAGGTATTCCGAAGAATCTGGACGGAACCGCCGTCCAAGCCAGATCCTTCGGAGTACCTCAGGATGACGATCTCACTGGTTGGTTCGTTTTCTGCGCCCCAGCGCGCCGAACCGTTTCCCGATATATTTCCACGATCCGGTCGATCTTCCGTTCCCAGTCGAACTCATTCACTGCCCGCTGCCGGCTGGCCATGCCCATCCGCCTGCGCAGAACAGAATCCCTGGCCAGTTTGCTCATGGCGGCGGCGAGACCGGCAATGAAGCCTTCTCTAGTGTCAGGATCGACCAAAATACCGCATGACTCATCTATGTAATCGGCCGGGCCACCCCAGTTGGTGGCCACCACCGGCAAACCGCTCGCCATTGCCTCCAATACCACGGCGCCGCCGCACTCGAACAAGCTGGGAAGCACAAACACATTTGCACGCTGTAGTTGCGCCGCGCATGCGGCCTGTGGAATCCAGCCGTGAAACTTCACCTTGTCGGCGATTTCCAAGTTGCGAGCCTGTTCCTGAAGCCGGCCGCGCAGCTTGCCGTCGCCGATGATATCTAGCGTACAAGGGGTTGTATCGGCAACGTCCTTAAATGCGTGCAATAGGAGATCGACGCCTTTCCAAGTATCAAATCGGCCGGCAAAAACGAATCGCACCGGATTTTCCGCTGCTCCATTCTGCTCCGGTCGGGCCTTCCAAAGCTCCAAGTCTACCCCATTTTCCACCAGGGTGACTACCCGGCCGCAAACCCCTGCGGGCAAAGCATTTGCGGTTCGCTGGTTCGCCACCAGCAAGGTCGCAGCCCGCAGCTTTCCCGGCACTAAGTGGTTGAAAATACTGGACATACTGCGCCCGAGACGCACAAATCCGCGTGCCAGGCGACTTTGCACTTTTTGAAAACCTGGCGGGAATGTCATCCCGCCGTTCATCGGTCCGATAACCACCGGCACGCCCATCTTCTGAAATAGTGACACTTCCTTTGGTGAAACCGGGGTGGGCTGATGGACGATGTCAATCTGCTTCTCGGCGATGATCCGCCGCGCGATCCGCCGAGCCAGCACCTGGCTGTACAGGCGCATGATCTGCCAGATCGTGAAATTTTTGATCGCCCCCGGCAGTGGCTTCGCCAGCTTGCCGAGAAACCGGTGCAGCCAGGTGTCGGGGATGAATGAGACCCGGCCGATGTCGTCCCCCAGCAGTTGCGTCAGCTCATCGCGGGTGCGGGCATGAACCACCATCCATACTTCCACGCCACGCTTGCGCAGCTTGCGGAAATAATGCAGCGGCAGGATGGATTCTCCGCCGAAGCGCGCTGATGCGTTTTCCGCCACGATGAGCACGCGCGGAGATGCTGAATCTTGCGCGTTCAAGGTTTGCCCTCGCGGCGGGAGACGAAGTCCGGCTTGTCGGGACGCCGGCCAAGAACCCATTGATAGACTTCCATCACCTGCCGGGCCTTGGCGTCCCAGGAGTAATAATCGAGCGCGTAGCGATGGGCGGCGGCGCCGAGGCGCTGGCGGCGCGGAAAGTCGTCGGCCAGCGCCTCCATCTCGCGCCTGAATGACTCAACCAGTTGCTCCTTGTTCCCCAGCGGCACTTTCACGCCGTGCGATGCAAAGATCAGCCCGCCCGGCCCGCCGTAGTCGACCACGATGCAGGGCAACCCGCAGGCCATCGCTTCAACCACCACGCCGGCGCCCAGCTCGCGGATGGAGGGAAAGGCAAAGACATCCGCATAGCGCATGTGCGCCCCAACCTGCTTCTGATCGCACCAGCCGACAAATTCGACGCAGCGCCCCAGGTTGTGCTCGCGCACCATTTCTTGCATGCGCGGCCGCTCCGGACCATCGCCGATGATCTTCAATCGATGCTCCTGCAGCTTCTGGCTTTGTGCGAATGCAGCGATCACCACATCCGCGCATTTGTACGGCACCAACCGGCCAACGAACAGGAAGATTGCCTGCCGGCCCGGCTGCTTCTGGCCCATCGGAACATCAAAAAGTTGCGTGTCGATTCCCACTTCCGGCAGGTCGATCGTTTTCGGCAAAGCACTGCGGGGAAGATCATCGACCGTGTGCTGAAACGCCGCCAGGACGGCCGCGGAATGGGAATACGTCCCGCGGTAGTACGGCATGGCCCGGTAGACGTTGCGAATGTAGGTCAACCATTCCTTTTCGCGCTTCAACTCCTGGGTGAACGCCTTCGGCCAGCGCAGCCCGCCATTCAGCGGCCCCAGAACAAACGGCACATCCGTCCACTGCGCCAGCGGGCTGGGAATGGTAGGGGACATCGGCGTGACGCGGTGGACGATATCAAAGCGGCCATGCCGCAGGTCGTGGCCGAAGCGCTGATAGACTTCATGCTCAAAGGCGAGATAGGAGGGGTAGGACATCGCGATATTGGTGGTCCAGCCGACCGATGAGCCGCCGCGCAATACCTTGGCCGCCTTGTACATCGGCGCGGCAATGTATTCATTGTCGATATAGACAACCTGCGCCTTGCCCAGCCCATCGCGCTCGATTGACAGTTTGTTGCGGATGTGGGTGGCGACGACCGCTTCGCAATGATCCGCTATCCCCCGGCAGGCCTTGTAGCCGACCACCGGCAGGCTTGGCCAGTCCGGGTTGCAGTCGTCGGCGAGAAGCAGCACGCGCATGTCAGTGTTCCTCCCGCGCGGCGTCGATGGCGGCGAGCAGTTTCTCGGCGACCCGGCGGACATCGAAGGTCTCGACGGCGCGTGCTCGGGCGGCCAGGCCCATGCGTTGGCGCAACTGCTCTTCCCGGGCCAGGCGCACGATTGCGTCGGTAAGTCCCTTTTCGTCCTGTTGCGGGAGCAGAAAACCGTCGACGCCGTCGCGGATCATGTCCGGCGTGCCGCCGATGATGGATGCGATGATCGGCAGGCCGCATGACATCGCTTCCATCACCGCGACCGGGGAGGCCTCTCCCATGCCGACGCTGGAGAGAAGGAAGACATCGCTGGCGCGCAAAAGCGAAAGGACGTGGGTCTCGCCGATGCTGCCGAGCAGTTTCACGTGCTCGCCCAGCTTCAGCTCGGCAATTTTTTCACGAATGAGTTGCTCATCGGGGCCGGTGCCCGCGATGGAATATTTGATCTGGGCGCCGGCGTCGAGTGCGGCACGGACTGCGGCCAAAGCATGCACATGGCCTTTGCAGCGGTGCAGGCGGGCGATGGTGATGATGCGCAACGCGCCCGATACGGGCGAGTGTAACTCGTCGTCTTGGCCAGCCGCCTCTGCTCCCCTCTCTCCCCTCTCCTGGTACTCCGGGAGAGGGTTAGGGTGAGGGCGCATTTCGCCGGGGATCGAAGAGAATGCGCCCTCACCCCCGCCCTCTCCCGGAGTACCGGGAGAGGGGGTAAGAGCCTGGGCGCCAAAATGGCGCGCCACACTCGATGCGGGCTTGTCGGCAGGAGTGAACTTGCTGGTGTCGACGCCCATCCAGATGGTGTGGGTGCGGCTTTCGGGGATGCCGACGATGTCGATCGCCTGGCGCTGCATGGGGCGGGCGTCGGCGGAGACGAAGCTGGCGCGCTTCATCTTCGATTTGTGATCGACGCCGTAGACGGGCAGGTCACCGTGAAGGTGGAGACTGTAGCTTGGCCCGCCCAGCAGCAGGCAGATGGCCGCGACGTGTGCGGCCTCGGCGCAGGAATGGGCGTGAATGTGCTCGATGGAATGCCGCCTGCAATGGCCGGCGAGGTCGGCAGCGCACAGCGCATAGCCGGCAGCGCGGAGGCGGCCTTTGATCTTGCTCTCGCGCAGGCCGAGGATGTAGCCGAGGCACCGCAGGAATCCAATGGGGTGGCGCAGGAACGTCGCCAGCGCCGGGAGGAGGCGAGGCGGATAGACGTAGTGGGTCTCGGCCTGGGCTTCATCCGCGAAGGGGTGAGGACATTTGGTCGCCGGGCGGCGGGTGGAGATCAGATGCACCTCAATGCCTGATTCCCGCAGGGCACAGATTTCGCGCCAGAAAAATGCGTGTGTCTGAGAAGGAAATTCCGGAATGAGAATTCCCAGTCGCGAAATCGCATGCGCAGCGCGAGATGGAATATTGTTATGAGGGGCGGCCTCCGATTCCGAAGCGGTCGCTGTCATGCACATCCTCAGACCAAGAGAGCCTCTGCACGGGTTGCAAACCCGCTCTGGGCGCACGGTAGACCCAGTATTATCGGCTGGAAACGGTCACCGCCCAAGGAGGATGCTCCCTGGGCGGCGACAGTCAAGTCAGCGGATGTCTGCTCAAGCCGCCAGGCGCGAGCCGGCGATGACGCCGTTGGCGGTCACGTCGTAGCCATTTTGCAGCGTGACGTTCAGGAACTGGTCATTGTCCACGTTGCTATAGGCGTTCCACTCCGTGGGATTTTTCCGGCCAGTGGGATCGTAGGTGGCGATGCACATGATTTCGCCGTCGGCCCGATTGCCCGGCGCCCAGATATTGTTGGCGATCTCGCTGAAGCTGGCCAGGCTCGGCACCGAGAAGACCGCTGTTCCGTAGCCATTCACCTGGAAGTTCGGGGCGACGTACACGTTGTTGGTCACCGCAAGGTTGCGGTCGACCCCGAGCAGCTTGATGAAATTGCCCTGGGTTCCGTTGTTGATCACGGTATTGTGATCGATCGTCACGTTCAGCACATCACGCTGATATGTTGAATCATACCCCTGGATGGTGATCGCCTCGCCATTATTGCGGTTGATCACGTTGTCACGGACGACGGCGTTTTCGGTGCCGTGGTTCAAGACTACCTGCGTCTGGTTGAAGATGTTCCCCTCAACCACGCTCCAGCTCGTGCGCTGGGTCATGTAGTCGCCCTTCATCCCATCGGTGCCGCCGAGCGGGCCCAGCCCGATCGGGCCGCCGGTCACGTTGTTGTTAGCGACGTAGACGTAGGAGCCATTGTGGACGACCACGGTTCCCTTGGCGTAGTCGCCGGGATCGACTGACTGGCGGTCGAGGTTGGTGAAGTTGTTCTGCGCCACCAGAACGCGGGTCATGTCGTGCATGCGCACGACGTGCTCGCGGGTGACGTTGGCCACGGTGTTGCCGAGGATCACCACATCCTGCCCCTGCATCCACACGAAATAGCCGCGGATGCCGGTGATGAGCGGGGCAATGTTGTCCTGCACCATCAGGCCGGTGGGGGCGCGGTTGGCGGTCACGGCGTAGCCCACGTTCAGGAACGTGTTGTCAACCACCGTGATGTTCTGTCCGGCCGCCGAGACACCGAACGGCGGGCCCTGGTTGGTGTCGCTGGTGAAGACCGAATCGAAGGTCAGGCCATCCACCTTCATGTTCTGGGTATTGGTGGAGGCGGCAATGATGTCGCTGCCCATGCTCGTGCCCTTGAGGATCGGAGCCGCGCCCTGGCCGTACGCGGTGAATTCCACGTTGTTGAACGACACATCGATGCCGCTGGCGTACATGAAGGTATCGCCGCGCTGGAATTCCACCTTGACGTTGTCGGCGAGCAACTGCTCGATGCGGCTGACGCCGCTGACGGCGCTGGCCGGGGATGACCCATCGTTGGCATCGTTGCCCTGGGCATCGACGTAGATGACGCGGCGATTGTCCGCGGCCACCGTCACCTGCTGCGTGGCCACGGCGGTGTTGCCGTTGGCATTGGTGAGCGTCAGGGTGATCGTATAGGTGCCCGGATTGTTGAAAATGTGCGCGGCATTGAAGCCGGTCAGGTTGTTGTACTTCGAGCCGCCATCGCCGAAGTTCCAGTCAAAGCGCGTGTTCAACGGCGTGCTGCCGGCGCCGAGCGTGGAGCTCATCGCCTGCACGTGAACGGTTTCGCCGGCAATGCCCGAACCATTGATCATGCTGATCACCGGCTGCAAAGGACCGGGGTTTGACGGCGTCACCACCGGCGGAGGAAGGGTCGGCGTGGGAGTTGGGGTCGGTGTTGGCGTAGGCGTAGGCTCCGGCGTGGGAGTTGGGGTCGGCGTGGTCGTGGGCGTCGGAGTCAGCGACGGGGTTGGCGTCGGCGTTGTTTCTTGAGTTATCGAATGATGGTGATGACTGTGAACCGGTGCGGGCGCCGGATCGCTGACCGGCGTAGGATCAGTCACCGGCGCCGGATCGGCCACCGGCGCGGGAGCGGAATTCTGATCCGTCACGGGAACCGGATCGGCCACGGGAGCGGGCGTCTCGTCGACCACATCCTGGCTGGAAACATCCTGCCCGGTGAGATACTGCGACGTTTCGGCATCGCTTTGCACATCCTGGTCTTCAATCGTATTTTCTCCACCGCGGCCGAGAATGGTGTCGGTGCCGCCGCCGCCGTTGATGGTGTCATCGCCGGCGCCGCCCCTGATCGTGTCGTTGCCGGCGCCGGCGTCGATGACAGCGGGGGCAGTGAAGTTCCGGTTGACCGAGATGTAGTCGCCGGCGTCGCCGCCGGTGATGGAAATCGACTTGATCTGCGAAGCGCGGAACCTCTTGACCTCGTCATTGACGCGGCCGTACACCCTGGTTCCCGACGCGTTGAGCTTGACGGTGATCTCGTTGGGGGTGTCGGCATTTCCCTGCAGCGACAGGACGCCCGCTTCAAGCGAGACGGCCGACATCATGAAACGATCTTCGAGCACCTCAAACGCCGCGGTGATGATAGCTTGGTTCGCTTGTTTCATACCCCTGTCAGCGGCGCTTTAGCAGGGGCTGTTAATACTGAAATGTAGGAAAACTGGAGGGTTGGGGCGCTTATGGGACGGGCATTTGTGAAGATGTGTGGTGCTTGCTATTCGTAGCGCTTCTGCCGTGGAAACCTGTTCGGTCTACGCCGTCTGATCCGTCCGGCAAATTGACGGATATCCCACGCCCGGTATGATGCCTGGCGCTTTCTTGAAGTGTTGCCTATGGCACAAGTGATCCTGGAAAAAGTCTCGAAGATCTATCCCGGCGGGGTTCGCGCCGTCGATGGCATTGACCTGGCCATCGCCAATCAGGAATTCGTGGTGCTGGTGGGCCCTTCGGGCTGCGGAAAATCGACCACGCTGCGGATGGTGGCGGGGCTCGAGGAGATTTCCTCCGGCAACATCCGCATTGGCGATCGGGTGGTAAACGACATCCCGCCGAAGAATCGCGACATTGCGATGGTTTTTCAGAATTATGCTCTCTACCCGCACATGACCGTCTATAAGAACATGGCCTTCGGCTTGAAGCTGCGCGGCATGCCGAAAAAGCAGATTCAGCAGCGAGTGGGGGAGGCGGCCAGGATTCTGGATATCGAACACTTGCTCGACCGCAAGCCGCGGCAGCTTTCCGGCGGCCAGCGGCAACGGGTGGCGGTGGGGCGGGCGATTGTCCGCGAGCCGGCGGCCTTTCTGTTCGATGAGCCGCTCTCCAACCTCGACGCCAAGCTGCGGGTCACCACCCGCGCTGAGCTCAAGCGGCTGCACCACCGGCTGAAGACCACTACCATTTATGTCACTCACGATCAGGAAGAGGCGATGACGCTGGGGGACCGGATCGTGGTGATGAAGGATGGCAGGATTCAGCAGGCCGACACCCCGCTGGCGACGTATAACCATCCAGTGAACCGTTTTGTCGCCGGTTTCATCGGGATGCCGCCGATGAACTTTTTCGACGGCGCCATCAAGCAGGTAGGGGGCACGGGGGGGAAAATGGTGTTTGAAGAGGGAAAACTGCAGAATCCCCGTATCGCTGGGGGCACAGGCGCTTTGGCCGAAGCCGAGGTTGCGGGCGAAGGGGATGCCCCGATTGTGCTGGTCGGAGAATTGACGTTGCCGGGCAATGGGTTTACCCTAGTAGTACCGGAACGGCTGTGCGAGCGGCTTTCCGGGTCGGTTGGCAGGCACGTGGTGCTGGGAATTCGGCCGGAGCATCTGCTGCTTCGTCCGCCGGCCGGCGAGGCCGCCACGGCGCCGTTGAATGTGAAAGTGAACGTGATCGAGCCATTGGGCAATGACATGGATGTTTACATGAACACAAACCTGCACGAACACGTGGTCGCGCGGGTGGAGGCGGAATCCGGCCTCCAGATCAATTCGCGGGCCGACCTGTGGGTCGACCTGCGGAAGATCCATTTTTTCGAACCCGGAGAGACCGGGATGAACCTCAGCCTGGCGAACGAGTCGGCCCATGCAGCAGCATAAGCATGGGACCATTTTCGCGGCTACCCTCACCCGGAGGTATTTCGGATGAGGGATTAAGTGTTTTTACACAGGTTCGGGACCTTCGAGGAAGTGGCCATCCGGATTCGGGTGGCATTTTTGTTGAAAAAAGAGGCAGACAGGAATGTCTGCCCCACCAGTGTTGGGAAAGGAAAGGCAGACAAGAATGTCTGCCCCACCAGTATCAGGCATCAAGGACAACTGAATACGTACAACTGAATAGCTTGTACAACTGAATAGAGAGGCAGTATGAACCAGGAACTTATTCGCATCGTCGACGGCATCGCCCGAGACAAGAACATCGAGCGCGACCAGATCTACTCGGATATCGAGCAGTCCATCGCGTCGGCGCTGCGCAAACAATTCAATACCGAAGACACCAGCGAATTCACCGTCTCCCTGGACCGGACGACCGGCGACATTTCCGCGGCCAGGCAGGGAACGCCATTGCCATTGAACGTGCTGGGACGGATCGCGGCCCAGACGGCCAAGCAGGTGATGATCCAGCTTATCCGCCAGGATGAGCGCGGCAGCATTTACGAGGAATTCAAGGACCGGGTGGGAACGATCGTGACCGGAACCATCGCCCGCTTCGAAGGCGGCTCGATGATCGTCACGCTCGGCCGCGGCGAGGGCATCATGCCCAAGAGCGAGCAGATTCCCGGCGAGGCGCATCAGGTAGGCGAGCGGGTGCAGGCGCTGATCCTGGAAGTGCGGGATACGCCCAGCGCGGTGAAAATCATTCTCAGCCGGAGCCATCAGGAACTGATCCGCCGCCTCTTTGAGCGCGAAGTGCCGGAAGTCGGCGAGCGCACCATCGAGCTCAAGGCGCTCGCCCGCGAGCCGGGCCATCGCACCAAGATCGCGGTCTCTTCCATAGACAGCAAGGTGGACGCCGTCGGCGCCTGCGTGGGCGTGCGCGGCAGCCGGATCAAGAACATCGTGGACGAGCTGGGCGGGGAAAAGATCGACATCGTGCGCTGGAACGAATCTTCGCAGATCCTGATCGCCAATGCCCTCAAGCCGGCGGAAGTGACCGAGGTGGCGCTCTGCTTTGAGCTGGGACGGGCCACGGTGGTGGTGAATGACGATCAGTTGAGCCTGGCCATCGGCAAGCGCGGGCAGAACGTGCGCCTGGCCGCCCGGCTGACCGGCTGGGATGTGGACATTCTCACGCCGCCGGAATTTCAGGCGGGTGTGAAGCGGCTTGAGGTGACGCTCAAGAGCATCGAAGGCGTGACCGGCGAGATGGTGGATAAGGTGGTGGCGCTGGGCTTGATCGACGTGCGTGATATCGAGGAAGTCGGCACCGGACCACTGATGGAAGAGCTTGGGCTGGAAGAGGCGACCGCCCAGCGGGTGGTGGAGCGCTGTTCGGAGGAGGCGAAGATCGTCGCCGTCGAGCAGGAAATTAAGAAGGCCGCCGAAGCCAAGGCGCGGGCGGCCGATCGCGCCAATCTCGCCGGAGCGGGATTTGGCGCTTCAGCGCGTCGTGATACGGCCGCCGCCGATGCCGCGGCATTCGCCGCCGCGGGTGAGACCGCCACCGTCGCCGCGCTGGACGCCGCCGGCATCGAGGCCGGGCCGCTGGACGATGGCGTCGAGACCGATCAGCGCATGCCCGGGCCGATGGAAGCCGCCGACGGAGCTTCCCCGGAGATCACCGTTCACAAGGAAGAGCCGCTCACGTCCGAAGATGAATTATCCCCGGAAGAGCAGGCGGTTCAGGGTACGGTCGTCGGCGAGACCGATGACCAGCAGCGCAAGGAATTCGCCGACGAGGATGCCGACACGGCGGCGCTGGCGGAAGGACGGACCGCTCCGCCGAGCGGTTCGGAGCAGAATCCGGCATAGCGGCAGCGCGAAAGCGAAGATCACGGAATCTCCGCCGTCGGGCAATCCCGCAGCACGTTCCGGACGTATTACCTGGATGCGAACAGGGAGATGAGGCAGTCGTTTTTTGGAGATCGTTTTGGCTAAAGGTATTCGAGTCAATCAACTGGCGAAGGAACTGAACGTTCCCAGCAAGCTCATTCTGGACAAGTGCCGCGACGAGGGTCTCGGCGAGAAGGTCCCGAATCACATGAGCGTGTTGAGCCTGGGTCTGGCAGAGACGGTGCGCGAATGGTTCGCCGGTCACGTTGGAGGCGGCGGAGGCACGGCCGTCGAGACTGCCCCGCCGGTGGAGGCGGCGGTGAAGACCAAGCCCGCCCGCACCAAGAAGAAGAAGGAAGAGGGGATTGCCGAGGACGAGTTCGACAACCTGCAGACCGCCATCGCCGAAGCGCCGACTGAGCCGCCGGCGCCCAGAAAGCGCCCATCGAAAAAGCCCTTCGAGGAAATGCCGGTGCAGACCGAGCCGGTGGCCGAGGCGCCGCCGGTTATCGAGACGCCGGTGCAGGATACTGCCCAGATCGTGAGCGTGCCGGTGGTGGAGACGCCGCCGCTGGTATCGCCGCCGCCGGCAATTGAGATGCCCGCGCTATCCGCCAGCAGCGCCGTTGCCGAAGCTCCCGTAAAGCCCGCCGCCACCCCAACCGCCGAACAGGCCCGGCCGCATCGTCCCACTATCACGCTGGCCAATCGCACCGGGGCGGCGCCGCCGCCGGAACGCAAGCCGGTTGTTCCCGCCCCGCAGTTGATGGTGCCCAAGCCCGCGCAGATCCAGGGGCCGCGCGTGGTCCGCGAAGAGAAGCCGGATGTCGTCGCGACGCCCCGGTCGCGCGCTGCCCGCCCGGTGGCCGGCAGCAGCTCGCCGGGATTCACCCCGGCCCGCCCGCAGGGTGGTCGCGGCGTCAAGAGCGCTGACGACGACGGCGAAGATGCGGAGAAGAAGAAGGCTGCCGCCAAGAGCGGCCGCACGCTCTCGGCGCGGCGCCGCGGTCCCGATGGCCGCCGTGGCGAGGCGATGGAGAAGCTCAAGGAATATACCGAGGCCGATCTGATCGAGCGCCGCGACCGCCTCAACGCCGCCGCCAGCTATCGCGCCGGCTTCGACAGCCACGTCAAAAAGAGCGGTGAACGCGGCCAGCACCAGCAGGCCAAGTCGATCCTGCAGCGCGGCGAGCCGGTGCAGATCGAAGAGCCGATTACGGTCAAGAATTTCTCGGCGGCGCTGGGCATCAAGGCCAACGACATCATCGGCAAGCTGATGAAGCAGGGGATCTTCGCCACCATCAACCAGGCGCTGGCGCATGATGTGGCCGAGGCGATCGCGCTGGAATATGGCATCGAGCTGCAGATCGTGCAGGAGCCGTCGCTGGAAGAGAAGCTGCAGCAGGAATTCGTGCAGCGCCGGGCCGAGGCGACGGACCTCGTGACCCGCCCGCCGGTGGTCACCATTCTCGGCCACGTCGATCACGGCAAGACCTCGCTGCTCGACAAGATCCGCAATGCCAACGTCGCGGCCGGCGAGGCTGGCGGCATCACCCAGCACACCGCCGCGTGGATGGTGACGCTCGGAGATGGCGACAAGGCCAAGAAAGTGACCTTCATCGACACCCCCGGCCACCAGGCGTTCACCAGCATGCGCGCCCGCGGGGCGAACATGACCGATGTGGTGGTGCTGGTGGTATCCGCCGCCGAAGGCGTTCAGCCGCAGACGGTGGAATCGATCAACCACGCCCGCGCCGCCGGCGTGCCGATCGTGGTGGCGCTCAACAAGATCGACCGTCCCGACGTCAACGAGCCGCAGGTGCTCGGCCAGCTCGCGGCCAACGGCGTCAACCCCGTCGAGTGGGGCGGCGACACCGAAGTCGTCCGCACCAGCGCCGTCACCGGCCAGGGGATCGAAGACCTTATCGAAATCCTGCACTACCAGTCGGAATTGCTGGAGCTCAAGGCCGACCCCTCCGCTCCCGCCCGCGGCAGCGTGATCGAGTCGCGCATGGATGAAGGCCTGGGCGCGGTGGCGACGGTGCTCGTGCAGGAGGGAACGCTGCACGTCGGCGACATCCTGCTGTGCGGTCCGGGCTACGGGCGCATCCGCAGCCTGCTCAACGACCGGATGCAGCCGATTCAGGAAGCCGGTCCGGCGACGCCGGTCATCGTCAGCGGCCTGGATGTGCTGCCCAACGCCGGCGACAAGTTCTACGTGCTGGATGATCTGGAGCGCGTGCGCGCCATCGCCACCGAGCGCCAGAGCCGTTCGCGCCACGAGATCCTCGCCAACCGCACCCAGGTCACGCTGGACAACATCTTCTCGCAGATGAAGGCCGGCGATGTGAAGACCATCAACCTGATCATCAAGGCGGATGTGCAGGGCTCGGTCGAGACCCTGCAGAAGACCGTCACCGACGCCAACACCGATGAGGTGAAGGTGCGGGTGATTCACGCCGCCGTCGGCGGCATCACCGAAAGCGACGTCGAGCTGGCGGATGCATCCAGCGCCGTCATCATCGGCTTCCACGTCGTGCCGGATGAGTCCGCCCGCGTGATGGCCGAGCAGCGCCGGGTTGAGATTCGCCTCTATCGCGTCATTTACGAAATATTCGATGATCTCAAGAAGGCGCTGTCTGGCCTGCTCGAGCCGGAAATCCGCGAGAAGCTGCACGGCCACGCCGAAGTGCGGCAGGTGTTCAAGGTCAGCCGGGTGGGCAACATCGCCGGCTGCATGGTCACCGATGGCCACATCCAGCGCGGCAGCAAGGTCAGGCTTTCCCGCGGCGGCATCGTCATCACCGAGGACCTGGCGATCGAGACGCTTCGCCGCATGAAGGACGACGTCAAGGAAGTGAAGTCCGGCTTCGAATGCGGCATCAAGCTGGCCGGCTACGACGACATCAAGATCGGCGACATCATGGAAGCCTATATCCGCGAGACGTTCCAGAGGACGTTGTAACGCAGTCGCCGGTCTCCAGTCGCCAGTTTCCAGCAAATGCACTGGAGACTGAAGACCGGTGACTGGAGACTTCTTCGACATGATCATCGGCGTGCTGCAACTGGAGCTGAGAATCGGAGACGCGATGTCGCTCAAGGACAAGCGGCGGGTGGTCAAGAGCCTGAAAGATCGCATCGCCCACGCCCATAACGTCTCGATCGCCGAGGTCGGGGCGCTGGACCAGCATCGCCGTTCGATCCTGGGGATCGCCATGGTGAGCAACGATCGGGGGTACGTTGAAGGCGCCCTCAGCAAATTGGTGGATTTCGTCAAGACCGTCCCGCAGGTGGACCTGCTGGATTATCAGATTGAGCTGCTGTGAAGCACCTATGTCCCGACGCACCGAACGAGTTGCCGCCACCATCCAGCAGGAGCTGGCGCTGATCATCATGCGCGAGCTGAACGATCCGCGCATCACCGGCATGCCCAGCATCACCCACGTGAAGGTGAGTCCGGATTTGTCTTCCGCCGATGTCTACATGACCGTGATGGGCACCGAAGGCCAGCAGAACGCCGCCCTCAACGCCCTGCGCCACGCGGCCGGCCTGATGCGCACCAAGCTGACGGCGCAGATGACCCTGCGGGTGGCGCCGTACCTGAAGTTCCATCTCGACGAAAACCTCCGCAAGGAACTGCAGGTGATGGAGCTGATCGACAGGGCCAACCGCGAAATGGCCGAGCGCGAGCTCAAAGCGCAGGAGAACCAGCCGCCGCCGGACGTGCAGGACGTCGAGCCGAATCCATGAGCGCAACAAATGTGGCCCGGGCTTTCATCAAGATGGGAACTCAATGAAGAATGCGACCAAGCATGCCGACGATCTGAAGGCGCTGTTCAAGCGCCTGCTCAAGGAATACAAGCCCGAGCCGATGCAGAAAATGGAGCCGCTGAAGGCGCTGGTGCGCGGCGCCATGAGCTACGATGTCAGCGACGCCAAGGCCGAGGAGGCGATCAAGCACATCGACCGCGAGTTCGTGGACCTCAACGAATTCCGCGTGGCCACCGACCTGGAGATTCAGGAGCTGCTCGGCACCCGCTATCCCCAGATCGAAAGCCGCGTGGCCATGATCACCCAGTCCCTCAACCGGATTTTCGAGCGCGAGCACACGCTGAATCTGGAGCGCCTGGGGACCGTCTCCAAGCGCGACGCCCGCCAGTTTCTGCGGGAGTTGCCGGAGGTACACCCCTTCGTCGAGGCGTATGTCATGCTCTTTGCCTTCGAAGGCCACACCGTGCCGGTGGATGAGCGCATGCTGCAATATCTCAAGGATGTGGGCATCGCCGACGCGAAGATGACCGTCGAGGACGCCACCCGCTTTCTCGAGCACCACGTCAAGGCCGAGGAGTGCCACGATCTCTACGTGGTCCTGCGCAAAGCCGCCAGCGACGATTCGGCCAGGGCGAAGAAGAAAGTGAAGTCGTAGACCATGACCGACAAACTCCCGGCATCCACGCTCCGCCTCGGGCTGCCCAGCGGCAGCATGCAGAATTCGACGATCGAGCTGTTCGGCCGCGCCGGATACAAAGTCAGCGTGCAGGAACGCTCCGTCTTCCCCCGCATCGACGACGACAAGATCTCCGCCGTCCTCTTCCGCTCCCAGGAAATCAGCCGCTACGTGGCCGACGGGATCATCGACTGCGGGCTGTGCGGCTATGACTGGGTCGTCGAGAACGGCAACGAAAAGGATGTCGTCGAGGTCTGCGAACTGACCTACAGCCGCGGCAGCAGCAACCCCGCCCGCTGGGTGCTGTGCGTGCCGGATGAAAGCCCGATCCGCACCGCCGCGGATTTTGCAGGAAAAGTCATCGCCACCGAGCTGGTGAACGTGACCCGCCGTTATTTCGCCGGCCACGGCGTGAAGGATGTCACCGTCGAATTTTCCTGGGGCACCACCGAGGTCAAGGCCCGGCTGCTGGATGGCATCGTCGATCTCACCGAAACCGGCAGTTCGATCCGCGCCAATAACCTGCGGGTGATCGACACGCTGCTGACCAGCACCATCCGTTTCGTCTCCAACAAGGCGGCGTGGGAAACTCCCTGGAAGCGCGAAAAGATGGAAAACATCGCGATGTTGCTGCAGGGCGCCATCGATGCCCGCGCCAAGGTCGGCCTGAAGATGAACGTGCCGGAAGATCATCTCGCCGAGGTCATCAAGTTCCTTCCCGCCGAAAAAAGCCCGACGGTAAGCCGGCTGGCCGACACCGGCTGGGTGGCGGTGGAAGTGATCCTCGAGGAAAAGCAGGAGCGCGAGCTCATCCCCCGCCTCAAGCGCGCCGGGGCGAGCGGAATTATCACGTATCCGCTCAACAAGGTGATTCCCTAAGATATGCGGCGAACGAACGAAACCAACGAGCTATTCTGTGAACTGGCGGCGGGTATGAATTTGCACCGATTGTTGTTGATTGCCGGCTTGTGCCTCGCGGGCGCCACGGCCGGCTGCGCGCTGAAAAGGCATCCCACCTCCCAGCCCACCACGAGCCAGGCAAGCGCGCGCGACCCCAAGGCCGACCTGGCCCTCGGTGAGATCGAACCGCTCCCCGTCATGCCCGCCCCCGCGACCCAGCCGACCAGCCGCCCCTCGCTCGACGCCATCGAATTCTACGCCCGCGCCCGCGATGCCCTGCTCGAAAACCAGCGCTTCACCGCCATCGCCATGCTCAAGCGCGCCGTGGCCGCCGACCCCGCCAGCTTCGAGCTCCGCCGCGCCCTCGCCCGCGCCTATCTCGGCAGCGGCGGCGCCAACGACGACGCCATCGCGGCCCTGAACGAAGCCGCCCGCATCAAGCCCGATGATCTCGAAGTGCAGTCCCTGCTCGGCAGGCAATACCTGGCCAAGCAACAGGTGGACAAGGCGATCGAGCACTTCCGCCTCGGAATGCAGACCGAAGGGTACAAGCGCGATGAGGAGACCGCCGCCATCGTCGACCTCTTCCTCGCCCGCGCCCTGCAGACCGATGGCTACGACAAAGCCGCCCTGCAGGAATACGACCGGCTGCTGCAGCGTCTTTCCGAGCCGGGCATGGCTTCGCGCGGCAGCCCCGAATTGCTCTATCTCAGCAGCCGCGTTGACCTGCTCGATGCCGACATCGGCCGCCTCCACGAGAAGCGCGGCGAATATCCCCAGGCCCTCAAGGCCTTCGAAGCGGCGCTGGGAAAGGACCCCACCAATTTCGAGCTGCAGGCCCGCGTGGTGAAGATATTGATCGCCATGCGCCGCTTCGACGACGCCACCGCCCGCGCTGCCGGCCTGGTCACCCGCTTCCGCGCCAATGCCGACTCCCTGGCCCTGTTGCGCGATGCCTACCGCGCCAGCGGCCGCGAAGACAAGGTCATCGGCGAGCTCCAGCAGCTTCGCCGCCAGCGCCCGGCCGACCGCTTCGTCGCCCTCGCCCTCTCGGAGATGCTCCGCGATTCCAAGCGCGACGCCGAGGCCGACGCCGTCCTAAGTGACGCCATCGCCGACAGCGGATTCGACCTCGAGCTCGTCAAGCGCCTCTTCGCCTCCTACGAGGGGCGCAACGATACCGAGCAGGGCGCCCGCCTGTTGATCAACACCCTCGCCGCCAAGCCCGATTCCCTGCGCGAGCTCACCCCGATGTGGTCGCAACTGCTGCGGCCGGGGCGCAAGAATCGCGTGCGCCTCATCACCCTGCAGAACCTGCGCGTCCCCCCGCAAAGCGAAGCCTCCCGCCTCTTCTGGGTATCCCGCGTGGCCGAGCTGTGGGATCGCGATGCCGTCGCCACCAGCGCCCTCGAACAAGCCGTCAAGCTCGATCCCCCGCTCGGCCCGGCCTACCGCATGTTGCTGCAGGACTACTGGCATCGCCCGCAGTGGGATGACAAGCAGAAAGCCGACGCATCGGAAAAACTCGCCGCCAAAGCCGAGCCCACCAGCCCTGCTCTCGCCGCCGAGCTCCGCGCCTTCTCGCTGCTCAATCAGAAAAAACCCACCGAGGCCGCCGAGGCCTTCGAGCGGGCCATGAAAATCGGCGAATCCTCCCCCGATCTCCAGGTGCTCTACGCCAACATCCTCCGCGCCCAGGGCAAGGATGCCAGGGCCGAGCAACTGCTCTGGAAAATCGTCAGCGACCGGCCCACCTACGAAGACGCCTGGGCCACCCTCTTCAGCCACTATCTCGACAAAGGCGCCCGCCCGCAGGCCCAGGAGGTGCTCAGCAAATGGCTCAACGCCGATCCCACCAGCGTCGATGCCCGGCTGACCCTGGCCGTGGTCTCCTTCCAGATCAAGCAGGTGGACGTCGCCGAGAAGCTGCTGGCCGAGCTGTTCAAGGAACACAGCGACAACGTCGAAGTCCTCAACAACATGCAGTCGCTCTACAGCGCCACCGGCAGGCTGGAAGAGTTCATCACCAAGCTCGAAGACGACCGCGCCAAGGAGCCGGAAAACCAGCTCGTCGTCGAAAAACTGGTCGATGTCTACGCCTCGCAGAAGCGCCTCTCCGAAGCCGTGCGCGTGCTCGATGAAACCCGCAAAGCCATCGGCAAGGACCCCGACCTGCTCTATTACATCGCCCACCTCTACTCGCGCATCGACGAGAAGCAGTCCAGCGACGAGATCCTGCAGGAGGTGCTGCGCATCGAGCCGAATCACGCCGCCGCCAGCAATGATCTGGGATATTCCTGGGCCGACCAGGGGAAAAATCTCGCCCAGGCGGAAACCCTCATCCGCGTCGCCGTGCAGGAAGAGCCGGACAATCCCTCCTTCCTCGACAGCCTCGGCTGGGTCTTGTACAAGCGCGGCAATTTCAGCGAAGCCCGGAAATATCTCCGCCAGGCCGTCGATTCCGGCAATCGTCCCGATCCGGTGGTGCTCGACCACATGGCCGATGTCACCTACCGCGCCGGCGACCTCAAAGAGGCGCGGGCGCTCTGGAAGCGCTCGCTGGAGCGCCTTGCCGAGATGAATGAAGACCGCGAGGACCTCCGCCAGCTTCGCCTGCAGCTTCAACAGAAGCTCAAGCAGGCCGAGGATGGCCAGCCGGTAAAAGTAGCGCCCACGACCGAATCGTCCAAAGCCCTGGAAGCGAAGAAGTAGCACGGGCGTCCCGCCCGTGGAAGAATCGCAGGTTAAAAATTCAGGATCATCCAATATGGCAGGACACAGTCACTGGTCGAAAATCAAACGCGCCAAAGGCGCCAACGACGCCAAGCGCGGCAAGATCTGGAGCAAGATCGCCCGCAAGATCATCATTGCCGCCCGCGGCGGCGGCGACCCGCGCGAGAACCTCGCCCTCCGCTACGTCATCGAGGAGGCCAAGGAGGCGCTGATGCACAAGGACACCATCGAAAAGGCGATCCTCAAAGGCACCGGCGAGCTTGGCGGCGAGAACTACGAGAATGCCGTCTATGAAGGTTACGCCCCCGGCGGCGTCGCCATCATGGTCGAGGCCCTCACCAACAACCGCACCCGCACCGCGCCCGAGCTGCGCACGATCTTCGAAAAAGCCGGCGGCAATCTCGCCACCAGCGGCGCTGTCGCCTTCCAGTTCACCAAGCAGGGAATCATCACCATCAAGGCCGATGCCGTCGATGAAGATACGCTGCTGGAACTGGCCCTGGAGGCCGGCGCCGAAGACGTGAAAAATCTCGGCGAAGTCTACGAAGTCATCACCTCCCCCGCGGCCTATCTCAAGGTGAAGGAGGCCATCGCCAAATCCGTTCCCATCGAGGCCGGCGAAATCACCAACGTCCCCAACACCACCGTCTCCGTCGAACGCGAAGCGGCGGTCAAGCTCCTCAAGCTGATCGACACCTTTGAAGACCACGACGACGTCCAGTCCGTCTCCCACAACGCCGAAATCCCCGAATCCGTCACCGTCTGACAGTGGCATGGGGCTACCAGCCCATGCGCAAGAAGCGTAGCGCTCCGGTAGCACGGGTTTCCAACCCGTGCCCAGCGGCACAGTATTTTCAAACGGCAATTCATTCAAGAAGTTACCGGATGGTGGGCGAGTACGCCCACCCTGCGAAGACAGCGCAAACTGTCATCCTGAGGTACTCCGAAGGATCTGGCCCCGAACGTCGATCCAGCCAGATTCTTCGGAGTACCTCAGAATGACATCAACGCTGTATGAAGGGCGCGGAATCGCGCACGGCAATCAGCGCTCAAGCTCCGCAATCTTCCTCTCAATCTCCGCCACGCGCTGCTTCTCCATCCGCTTGGCTTCATCGGGCGCAAGCTGCTCATTGAGCCGCAGCGCCGCCCGATACTCTCCCGCCGCCGCCCGCCGATCGCCAAAGCCCTGCAGCACCTCCCCATACCGCAACCGCAGCGCCACATTGTTCGGATTCGACGCCATCGCCCGCTCGAAATCCGCCCGCACCCGCGCCGCCTCCGCCCCCGGCTGGCGCAGCTCAAACTCCGCCCGCGTCAAATAATAATCCCCGGCCATCGGGTTGGCCTTGATCGCCGTCTCCAGCATCGCCCGCACCGCCGCCGGATTCGCCCCCGCGCCGATCAGCTCCCGCGCCGCCCGAAACCCGTATTCAGAATTGCCCACCGGCGGGCGCTCGAATGCATACTGATACGATTGCGCGGCCAGCGCCGGATTCCCCGTCTCCTCGGCGTTCTCCCCCGTCTGCGCCATCTCCTCGGCATCCGCCACCGGAACCACGAACAGCGCCGCCACCAGCAACCACGCCAGCAGCGCCGCCGCGAATCCCGCCCCGAACATCCAACGTGGCCGCAGCGCAATCTTCCCGCCGCCGTTACCGCTGCGCGTCGGCAGTCGTACCCCGAGCACTCCCCCCAGCACCACCATGCACGCCAGCATCGGGCCAATCTCAAAAAACGAAAAATCGATCAGGTTCTGCACGAAAAACAATCCCACTCCCACCAGCAATCCATACAGCACCCAAGGCGCTGGCCGCTCATCCAGCGCCTGATCCTGCAGCGACCGGATCGACGCGATCACCGCCGCCAGCAGCATCGCCGCGGAAAACATCAGCTTCTGCATCAGCAGCAGCAGCACGTACGCCGCCTCCTGCGACCAGTCGATGCTCGAAACTGCGTTGATCACCATTCCCCCGAAAACGATGATCGATAGCACCAGCACGCCCTTGCTGTAAATCCGCGAGGTGGACGGTTTGGCCGGCGCCGCCGGCACAATTGGCCGGGTCATTTCCCACCACAGTCTCCCCAGCCACGCCACCGCCAGGATTCCGCCGACGATTCCCAGCTCGACAAAGAACCGCACCAGCAGATTGTGCGGGTCCTTTGGCTCCTCGGATGCAATCGGCAGCCGCACCCGCAGATAGTGCAGGCCAAAATTGCTCCACCCCGTCCCCAACAGCGCATGTTGCTTCAAGATCCGCGCAGCCCCAACCCAGTAATACCAGCGAAAGGTCAGGCTTCCGCCCGGCAGGCTTCCATGCCGCCAGCCGTGTCCCACCACCGCCGCGATCCCCAGCGCCACCGCCCCAACCGCCGCCCAATAAATCTGCCGCGCCCGCGCCCGCGCCCGCGCCGCCAGTGCCCCGCGCATCCGCCCGATCACCGCCAGCACTCCCGCCCCCAGCACCGGCGCAATCCCCGCCGCCTTGCTCCCGGTGAAATAAATCATCACTCCCGCGGGGATCAGCGCTGTCGCCAGAAATACAATCGAATAGTCAAACCGCGAATAATCGAATCCCGCCCCCTCCCCCCGTCGCATCTCCACCACCCGCTGCACGATCAGCCCAAGCCCGATGGTGATCAGCAGCGCCAATACCGCTCCATAGGTATTCGGCGAGGCGCTGAATCCCATCACCTCGCCGCCCATGATCTTCTTCTCGAACTGCTGGGCCGAAAACGAATCCCGCGCCCAGTTGTGCCGTTTGAATTCCTCCAGCCGGGTCTGCACCATCTCCCGCCCGCACACCGGGCAGCTTCGCGGGAACGTGCTGATCTCGTGGGTGTGTACCGGGCAATACCACTTGGTCCATTCGTGCTGCAGGTCCGGCGCCTCCACCAGCTTGTAATACGCCCCGAACGCCGTCAGGTATGCCAGCAACCCGAACATCACCGCCGCGATGATGCGCAGCCGCTGCCAGCTTCGCACCAGTTGCACCGTCGACGCCAGCAGCGCCATCCCCGCCGCAAAATGCGCCGCCGATACGACCGCCGTATACCTATCACTCGCCCAAATCCCGCTGAACAGCATCCACCCCGCCAGCCCGGCCGATAGCACCAGGCTCACACTTCCGCGCAGCACGTAAGTGGGATCGAGCATTCGCCGCGCCAGCACCAGCAGCATCGGCAGACAGCAAAGCAAATCCAGCATCAGGCTCGTGGCCGGCCCGGCCTGCCGCGGCCCCGGCGCCGGCTCCCCCCCCGCCTCCAGCATCGTCGCCCGCGCCACCACCAGCATCAAAGAAAGCAAAAACGCAATCTGCGTCAGAATCGCCCACCGGTCGGCCGGCGGATCGGCAGTCACGGAGCGGGGAATGGAACTTTTCGCCTTGGCCATAGTGGTATCTGTAGGGTCCGCTTCAGCGGACGGGATTGGAGTTCTGCGGACGGGATGGGGTCAGCGTCCGCTGAAGCGGACCCTACGTCTCGTTCTCTTCTCCGTGTCTCCGTGACTCCGTGTTGATCTGCCCAGTCATCGCAATTGGATGCTGCTCCAACAGCGCCACCACTCCCAATATTAAAAGCGTCTGTCCGAAAATCAGCATCGCCCCGCTCGCTGTCTGCACCTGCGGCAGCAGCACCGCGGCGATCGCGGTGGCCGCCGTGATCAGATACAGGCACAGCACCGCCGTGCGCCGCGACATCCCCCGCGCCACCAGCCGATGGCTGAAATGATTGGTGTCCCCAACGAACGGGCTCTTCCCGCGCGACAGGCGGATGACGCTCACCACGATCAGATCATACATCGGCACCGCCAGCACGATGATCGGCGCGAACACATCATACCACCCCGCGGCCAGCGGCCGGTCCCTCGGCAGATAGGTCGTCCGCACCGTCAACACCCCCAGCACCAAACCAATCAGCAGGCTGCCGCTGTCCCCCATGAAGATCGACGCGGGGGAAAAGTTGAAGCACAAAAATCCGATCAGCGCCCCCAGCAGCAGCGCCAGCGCCGCCGCCACGAACCACTGCTGAATCGACAGCGCCGTCGCCAGAAACGCCACCGTGCACACCGCCGCCACCCCGGCCGACAGCCCATCCATGTTGTCCAGAAAATTGAACGCGTTGGTCACCGCCGCGATCCACAAGATCGAGATGCCCATCGAAAGCACATAGTGCATCCCCAGCCGCTCATCCAGCGCCGTCAGCAGCCAAAGCGGCCGATTCGGAATCACCAGAAACGCGATGATCCCAAGCTGCAACACCAGCTTCAGATACGGCCCCATCGCCCGCCGATCATCCCAAAGTCCAAGCAGGTGCATGGCCAGCATTGCCAGAAGAAGCCCCACTCCCATCGGTGTCTGCTGCCGCACACCAGACCAATATGCAGCGAGCGGCCAATCGCCCAATACCTTTGTCGATTCATCGGGAAATCCCTTCTCGATGGTCGCGGTGATGTGGGGCGATGCCACATTGACAATGAACAGCACCGCTGCCATCGGCAGGGCAAACCCGAGGAAAATCGCAATCCCTCCCCCCAGCGGCTTGGGGATGTGGTGAATCTTGCGATGGCCAGGCTTGTCCACAAACCCGACGCGCGGCGCCACCCGCTTGATGATGAACGTGCTCACCCACGCGATGGTGAAGCTGAGAAGCGGAAGGCAGAGGATTGCGCCGATCATGCGGCAGGGAAGATAACCCCAACCGACGCCACAAAAAAGAAAGAGACCAGCGCTGGTCTCTTCCCGATCAACTGATTCACCGCGAGCGTCACGGCAGGCGGGCCTGCAGGAGCTGGATCTGCTCCTTGAGCTCGGCAAGCTGGCGGTTCAGCACGCGCTTGTCCGCGTCGCTGTGGGCATGTTCGACTCGCCGGCGCACGTCACGCACCTCAAGCTCAAGCCGCTCGATCTGTTCCATGGTCTCCGCTTCGGGATTGTAAACGGTACTCATCATATCCTCCGCAAGCCTGTCCTATTTTATCCACGCCGGCAGGCCTGCGACAAGAAAAAAAGGCGATTGCTGATATTCCCTACGCTCCCGATTTCGTAGGGGCGGGGTTTCCCCGCCCTCTTCTGGCCCCGCCAACGCGGGCGGGGAAACCCCGCCCCTACAGGGACATCTCAAGTGCCGGGTGGATCTTCAGAATTTCGTGAGCTCCACCGGCTGGACGGCGGCCGCGGTGAGGATGCGCGCCGGCACGCCGACCGCCGTCGCGTGCGCGGGAATATCGCGAATCACCACCGCGCCGGCCCCGATCGTCGCATATTCGCCCACCGACAGGCACTGAATCACCTTCGCTCCCAGCCCCACGAATGCGCCGGTTCCCACCCGCACCCGCCCGGCCAGCATTGCCCCCGGGCAGATGTGGCAGCCTTCGCCGATCTCGCATTCGTGATCGACGATGGCGCCGGTGTTGATGATGCTCGAATCGCCGATGATCGCATCGGTCCCGATGATGGCGCCGGCTGCAACCACCACGTTTCTCCCCACTTTGGCTGTCGTCGAAATAATCACCGCCGGATGCACCGCGTTGATCAGCTCCATGCCGCTGTCGAGCACCAGCTTGGCATAAATTTGCCGCACGCGGTTGCCGCCGATGGAGACGATGGCCGCCTTGATCTTCTGCTGCCGCAGCTTGGGCAGCAGGTTGACCCCGCCCAGCACCGGCAGGCCGTCCACTTCGGTCCCCTTCATCGCCTCATTGGCGTCGAGAAATCCAATCGGCCGCACCCCGCCGGCCATGCGCAGGATGTCCAACACCACCTTCCCGTGTCCGCCAGCGCCGATCAATACCACGTCCATGGCCGCTCCAAAGAACCCCCCGTATCGCTTATCGGGCTTGGCCGGGGCGACTCTCTACACTTTCACGCCGGTTGTGATTACACTTCCGCCCGGTTCAAACAAGTCATCGAAAAGAGGAACGATACCATGCACAAGACCACTTTCCATGCCGCGCTCTTTGCGATTCTGCTGGCCGCCGCGTTCTGCGGATGCAAGAAATCCGATGAGCAAACCGCGAGCAGCCCAAACGCTCCCAAGGCCACCAAAGGGGGCGCCATCACCATCCTGTGGGCGCAATGGCCGCCGGCCGACGCCCTGGAGGAACTGGGCAAGGAATACCAGGCCAAGACCGGCACGGCGGTGAATGTGGTGCAGAAGTCATGGGATGGCGCCTTCGGCGATGCCGCCCAAGCGGAATTCCGCACCAATGGAACCGCCTATGACCTGATCATCGGCGACAGCCAATGGGTCGGCCAGGGCGTGAAGGGCGGGCATTACCTGGAGCTGACGGATTTCGTCAAGGACAACCAGGAGCTGTTCAAGGATGTCGCCCCGGCGGCGCTGGAGTATTACTGCGAGTATCCCAAAGGCGCCAAGAAGTATTACGCGGTCCCGTGCGAATCCGACGCGATGGCCTTCTGCTATCGCAAGGACCTCTTTGAAGACCCCAGGCACAAGGAGATGTTCAAGTCTTTCCTGAAGCAGAGCAACCAGCAGGAATTTTCCCTGGATGTCCCCAAGACCTGGGAAGAGCTTTACTGGATCGCGAAATATTTCAAGGAGGGATCGGGGCTGAAGGACATGGCCGGCGTGGTGATGCCCACTTCGCAGAAGTATGACACGGTCACGATGAGCTTCGAAAACGTGCTCTGGTCGTTCGGCGGCGGGTGGGGTGACATGAAGAGCAACACGGTCAAGTTCGACACGCCCCAGAGCGTGCAGGCGATTACGTTCTTCAAGAAGCTGATCGACGAGTCCAGCGAGGGGGGAAAGAACATGGGCTACGGCGACGTCGCCTCCGCCTACATCGGCGGGGGGGCGGCAATGGCGGCCAATTATTTCGCGTTCTTCCCGCAGATCGCCGATCCGAGCCAGAACAAGGATTACGCGGACAAGACCGGCTATTTCAACATGCCCGCCGGGCCCAAGGGACGCAAGGTGACGCTCGGCGGCCAGGGGTTCAGCATCAATGCCCACATCGACGGGCAGCGCCAGCAGGCGGCCAGGGAGTTCCTCAAGTGGTTCAGCGCGCCCGAGACCCAGCAGAAGTGGGCCACGAAGAAAGGGTGTTTCACCGCGAACATGAAGATACTCAAGAGCGATGCCTTCAAACGGGCGACGCCCTACAACCGCCTGTTCGAGGAGGCCTTCGGCATGATGGACGACTTCTGGTCCATCCCCCAATACGACCAGCTCCTGGAAGTCTCGCAGAAGCACCTCAGCGACGTCCTGCAGAACAACGCCGACCCCGCCGCCGCCGCCAAGAAGATCCAGCAGGAGCAGGAGACCATCATGAAGAAGGCATCGAAGTAGCGCGGTTTCCGTGTTACGGGCCGCCCAGCCTATGTGTCAATTTCCTGTCTCTGCTGGCTGCTCATGGCAGCGGCCGGGCGCGGACGCCCGCTGTCGTGATCGTGACGAATGATCCCGGCAGCCTCGTCAACACGGTGGGTAGTACCGATCGAAGGCGGGCGACTCGATCCGTTTCCTGCGCTAGCGCGATCCGGATCAATACCACG
Organism: Tepidisphaeraceae bacterium; assembly: GCA_036744635.1. Taxonomy (GTDB): domain Bacteria; phylum Planctomycetota; class Phycisphaerae; order Tepidisphaerales; family Tepidisphaeraceae; genus DAIOHQ01. The sequence continues at coordinate 38,383 of DAIOHQ010000009.1, forward strand.
CCGGGGCAGGGGATTGCATGGACGAACACCAGTTCGCCGAAATCCTTGTCAGCGGTCAGCACGACTCTGCCGTCCCTCGCCGCCATGCGCAGGACATCGACGTCCGGCATTCGGGGTGGGATTGCGGAGAAGTCGAGACAATCGTGGCCGAGGCCGCGGAGCATCGCGACCATCTCTATACTGATGTGCGCGTCGGCAAGGAACTTCATGTCGTGCTCAGGAGCAGTTCGTCCTAGCGGACGGACGAAAGCGCATATGCCAACGCGGCGCGAATGTGATCAGCGGTCAGCGGGGGATGGCTGGCCACCAGATCCTCGGGCCGGGCGCCTTGGGCGAGCCGCTCCAGCACGAACTCCACGGTGATCCGCGTACCGCGGAATATCGGCTTGCCGAGCATGACGTCCGGCACCCGCTCGATGTGCTGTTGCCAGTCCATTTTGCTATTGTACCAGAATTCAAAAAGATCGTCCCCCATGTCGCATCCGTCCGCAGCATTCCGCTTCCCTGGCTTGTCCGATCGGGCGGTGCGGAACTGGTGCATCGGGCCGGTGCTGTTTTTGCTGATCGCGTTCAATGTGTTTCCCCTCCTGTGTTCTTTGTTCATCAGCTTCACCGACTACAACCCCACCTATCAGGACCCGCCGCAGTACATCGGCCTGGAAAACTATCGCAACCTGATCAATGAGCCGGACCAGGAGGTGTGGAAGTCATTCTCGCGCACGGCGGCGGTGGTGCTGGTGACGGTTTCGCTTGAGACTTTGATCGGCTTTGGCGTGGCGCTGCTGCTGCACCGCGAGTTCGCCGGGCGGGGAGTCATCACCGCGATCCTGCTGATTCCGATGATGCTTTCGCCCGCGATCATGGGGCGATTCTGGCAGTACATGTTCAACACCGACTGGGGGATCATCAACTGGATGATCGGCCGGACGATGGCCTGGAATGGCAGCAAGCCGGCGGCGTTCTGGGCGGTGGTGATCGTCGAGGTGTGGATGTGGACGCCGTTCATGATGCTGCTGTCGCTGGCGGGGCTGAACAGCATCCCCACCTCACTGTACGAGGCGGCCGAGGTGGACCGCGCCCGGCCGTGGTTTCGCTTTCGCCGGATTACGCTGCCGCTGGTGGCGCCGCTGGTGATGCTGGGAATTATTTTTCGCATCATGGACACCTTTCGTCTGTTCGATACCGCGTACGTTCTGAACGGCAACCAGGAAGGGCAGGCGACGACGTTTGTGAGCGTGCTGCTGCATCGGCGCGGATTCGGCGTCGGGTCGCTGGGGGAGGCGACAGCGCTGGCGTATCTGCTGCTGATCGTGGCGGTTGCCATTGGAAACCTCGTGGTGCGTTACCTCGACTACATCCGGAGCCGCCACGCATGAAACGCAAGGCCCATCCCGCCTCAATTGTCCTGGTCTGCCTGTACACCGCGCTGGTGCTGTTTCCGATTGGGTGGATGGTGCTGACCAGCGTGAAGGACCCGGGCGACACGATGCTGCGCAACCCCAAGTTGATACCGGCCAGGCAGGGCGTGCGCGACAGCGTGAAGTTTCGGCCGACGCTGGAAAACTTCGCGGGGATTTTCGAGCGGGAAGGGGCCTGGCACGGCTTGTTGAATTCGGCGATCGTGGCGCCGATCAGCACCGTGGCCAGCGTTTTTTTGGGCGCGTTCGCGGCGTACGGGTTCAGCCGCTTTCGCGTGGCGGGGAGCAAGGACTGGCAATTTTTCATCCTGTCGACGCGGATGCTGCCGGCCCTGGCGGTGTCGGTGCCGATCAGTTGGATGTACGCGAAATTGGACCATCTGGCCGGCACGGCGATCCTGACCGACACGACCTTCGGGCTGATCCTGCTGTACACCTGCTTCAACCTGTCGTTCAGCACCTGGATGATGAAGGCATTCATGGATGAGGTGCCGATCGCGTATGAGGAGGCGGCGCTGCTGGATGGGTATTCGCGGGTGCAGGTGCTGTTCAAGATCGTGCTGCCGCAGGTGATGGCCGGGCTGCTGGCGACGGCGGTTTTCTGCCTGATCGCGGCCTGGAATGAATTCGCGTTCGCGCTGATCCTGACCAAGAAGCACGCCAATACCATGCCGGTATTTCTGGACGCGATCGCCGGGGACACCAGCAAGGTGCCGATTGGCCGACTGGCGGCCGGGGCGGTGCTGTTCATGACGCCGATCGTGCTGTTCGGGCTGTTGATGCGCAAGCACTTGCTGCGCGGGGTGACGTTTGGGGCGGTGAAGGGATGAGGGGGAATTTGGATTGCGGATTCGGGCGCCCTCTGGGCGCTTTGGATTGAAGAGGGGAGAGAGTGAAAATGAAATGTGGGACATTTGGGGGGTTTTTCAGTGAAAAATCTGTTGTTAGTCATTGTCGCTGCAGGGGTTGATGCGATGTCCCAAAATGTCCCACATGGGGGCGGGAGAGGGGAGAAATGGGACATTTGAACGGGGCGGGAGGAGGGGCCGATTGCAAATTGAAAATTGAAAAATGAAAATTTCAAATTGAAAAGCGGGGAGGGGGCGCGGGGGATGGTGAGGGGGTTGTTGGACATGTCGGCCTCCTTTTTGGAAAAACATCGGTCTCTCTATAGAGGGGCGGAGTTGCGCGGGCGGCGCGCCGGGCGCGCAACACC
>DAIOHQ010000010.1:0-40061 GCA_036744635.1 Tepidisphaeraceae bacterium
CATTTCGGCGGGTATTGTATTTTCGCCAACGCGGTTCGTCCAGCAGAGAAGGTTGTTGCTCGGAGCGGTGTGAGGACGGCCCGTCGGAGGGTGGCGGCTCAGGGGGGGGTTGTCCGCCTGACTTGCGGATTGGGATTGGTCGCGGGTGTGGACATCAATGATGCCCCTTATTCGCGCCCGCGCTTGAGATGGCGAAGACTGTATCCAGACTCCGCTGGGCGCATTATGATCGCTCTTGTGGATCTTCGCCCTCCGCATCCCTTGGACTACTCGAACCGGCCCCCTCCCCAACCTCCGCGTCACTCGAAAAAGCCGCTGATCGTATTCGTCGGCTGGTGGCTCGCCATTAGTCCCTTCCTGGCGGCGCTCCTGTTCGGCCTGTTCATCACCTTGTCAAACCTTATTTCCCCCGGCACGACTTACAGTCTGCCGGGCGACAGCTCGCTCACGCCGCACAGCGAGGGCTTTGGGATGGAATGCGTGAAGCTGATCGTGTGCGTGATTTTGATCCTATTGTTCTCGACAATCCTGTGGCGTGGGTGCAGGCAAGCCAGGCGACATAGACGCGTCTATAGAGAAGGATAGGCACGATCGCTGCCAATGGAGGGCAGATATGCGGAGTCGATAAGGGCCCATTGGTTCCGCCTCTCCCTCCTGCAACCTCCCTCTCCACCTCCCTTTCCCCCTCCGGCCGCGCGCAGGCATTGCGCCCAGCAGAGAAGGTTGTCGCTCGGAGCGGTGTGTTGGACGCAGAAAAGGGGCCATGATCCTTTTGGCCCCGTCGGCTGGAGGTCTCCTGTGCTCGACGCGTACAGCATGAAGTTTGACGGCCACCTCCTGCGGCGGGGCTTCTGGCTTTACATCTGGCGTGTAACCGCGACAGCGTCAGACCACGTGTACGTCGGACGCACAGGCGACAGCTCCTCTCCGCACGCTTCGTCCCCCTTCAAGCGGATCGGACAGCATTTGGATCCGAGCCCAAACGCGAAGGGAAACGCGCTCGGAAAGCAACTGCGGCGCGCCGGCGTGACCTGCGAGGACTGCGTTTTTGAAATGATCGCCGTTGGTCCCATCTTCGACGAGCAGGAGACGTTCGAGCAGCACAGGCCGTATAGAGATCAGACCGCCGACTTGGAACGTGCCGTTGCGGATTGGCTGCGAGAGCGAGGGTATAAGGTGCTTGGGACGCACTCGCCACCGGGTTCGCCCGATCAGGGTCTGCTAAAGCAGGTAATAGACCACATTGAGGCGAAGTTTCCGCCCGCAAAGAATGCGGCTGTTGCCACGGCGGCACTTCCCGCCGACTAACCACCCGCTGCAGTGGACCGGGGCCGCCGGGCGGTCGTGGTAATTCGTGAGTCGGTGGGGGGGCGACAGGGTAAAGGAGCCATTTCCTCAAATCCTCCAACTCCGGCCAAATCGTCGAAAATTTCTCTTGACATTCTTTGAACAAAACCCTAACATACCTCCAGCATCAACATCCTCGGCCATCCAAACCAAAGGGGGTTTCCCAATGCCGCTGCCGACATCCCGAGTTTCCCGAGTTCGTCTCATCCCGCCCCCTCCGCGCTCCCCATTCTGCACTTTGCACCATGCACTCTGCACTTTCTCAATGTCCCACTCCCCCAAAAATGTCCCACAGACCACATTCTTCACAACTGACTACGGACAAAGGACTAATGACGACAAAATGTCCCACAATGTCGCAAAATGTCCCACATCTCAAATTCGCTTTACAGCCGGTCCTGGGCCGCGGAACAGTTCCATCTTTTTCCAGAGGAGGGAAAGATCATGCTTCCTTGTTTGCCACAGCCCGCCTCACTCCGCCAGCAGCTCTTCAAAGCGGCCATGCAGCAGCTCCAGCAGAATCGGCCCAAAGCGCTCGGCCTGCTTTAACGTGGCCGGCGCCGCCGGGCTTGAGCAGGCGGGCGCTCATCATGGGCGTGCAAATCCCAAGATATTTTCTCAGGCCTCGACGTGAACGGGATGGGGCGCGTGTTCCATCGGCACATGAGACTTGACCCGGCGGAGTTGGCGGATGTCGTCGAAGAGGGAATAGGCGACGGGGGTGACCAGGAGGGTGAGGAGCAGGGAGAGGGTTTGGCCGCCGATGACGACGATGGCGACGGCGCGGCGTTCTTCGGCGCCGGGGCCGGCGCCCAGGGCAAGCGGCAACATCCCGGCAACGAGGGCAAGGGTGGTCATGAGAATGGGGCGGAGGCGGTCACGGTTGGCCTGAATGATGGCCTCGTAGCGCGGCAGGCTATTCGGGGGGGCGCGGAGGTGGTTCATGTGGTCGATCTGCAGGATGGCGTTTTTCTTGACCACGCCGAAGAGCACGAGGATGCCGAGGGCGGAGTAGAGGTTGAGCGTGCCGCCGGTGAGGTAGAGCGAGAGCAGGGCGAAGGGGATGCTGAGGGGCAGGGACAGTAGAATGGTGAGGGGATGAATGAGGCTTTCGTATTGGGAGGCGAGGATCATGTACATGAAGATGATCGAGAGGAGAAAGGCCCAGAGGAATTCGGAGAAGGTGCGCTCGAGCTCGCGGCCGCGGCCGGAAATGGCGGTGGTGTAGGCGGGGGGGAGGTTGAGATCGAGGGCGGCCTGGCGGAGGGCCTCGATGCGGTCGGCCATGGCATAGCCGGGGGCGATGCCGGCGCGGAGGTTGGCGGAGCGCTGGCGGTCGAGGCGATCGATGCGGGCGGCGGTGGTGGCCGGGGTGATGGTGGCGAGGTTGGAGAGCTGGACGATGTCGCCGTTCTTGCGGGGGAGGAAGAGGCGATTGATGGTCTGCGGATCGTTGCGGTCGCCTTCGGAGAGGCGCAGGCGGACGTCGTAGTCTTCATTCAGGACAGGATCGCGATAGCGGGAGGCTCGGGTGTCGCCGCCGACCATCAGGCGCAGGGCGGCGCCGATGTCCTGGGAGCTGACGCCGAGATCGCCGGCACGTTCGCGGTCGATGTTGACGCGGAGCTCGGGCTTCTGCAGCTTGAGGGTGGTGTCGGCGTCGACGATGCCGCCGAGTTCGATGGATTTCTGGCGGAGCTGTTCGGCGTAGTCGGCGATCTTGTCGAGCTCGGGGCCGCGGATGACGAAGTCGATGTCGAAGTTGCCGCCGCCGATGTTGAAGGAGGGGAAGCCGCGGACGTTGGTGCGCAGCTCGCGGTATTTTGCGAGGCGTTTGCGCATGTCGACCATCACATCGCGCTGGGAAAAGTTGTCCTTCAAAGATTCGCCGGGATGGCCGGCGAGCAGGTCCTTGAGGAAGCGCTCGGGGGAGAAGACGCGGGTCTCGATCGGGGCGATGCGCACGTAGATGCCGCCGGTGTTGACCTGGCCGAGGAATCCGCCGCCGACGGTGGTGAGCATGGTCTGCACGCCGCGGACCTGTTTCAGATCCTGCTCGATGGTCTGCATGATCTTGTCCATGGCGGCGAGGCTGGTGGAATCCGCCGCGGTGACGTTGACGGAAAATTCGGATTCATCGACATCGCTGGGGACGTATTCCTGGCGGACGGATTTGTAGAGGGGCACCGCTGAGGCGATGACCAGCAGGGCGATGATGGCGATGACCGGGCGAAGGTGCATCGACCGCTCCAGCATCCAGGTGTAGCTGCGGTCGATGAAGCGGTAGAAGCCGCCACGGGATTTGGCGTGTCCCGCGCCGCCGGGCTTGAGCAAGCGGGCGCTCATCATGGGCGTGAGGGTGAAGGAGACCAGCAGGCTGACCATGACCGAGACGGCGGCGGTGATTCCGAACTGGTAGAGGAATCGGCCGGAAACGCTGGACATGAACGAGACGGGGATGAAGATGACGACGAGGCTGAGGGTGGTGGCCAGGACGGCCAGGGCAATTTCGCCGGTGGCGGCGCGGGCGGCCTCCATGGGGTGCATTTTCTTTTCTTCGACGAAGCGGAAGATGTTTTCCAGCACGACGATGGCGTCGTCGATGACGATGCCGACCATCAGCACCAAAGCGAGCATGGTGACGCTGTTGAGGGTGAAGTGCAGGAGCCACATCATGCCGAAGGTGGAGATGACCGAGGCGGGGATGGCGATGCCGGCGATGAGGGTGCTGCGCCAACTGCGCATGAAGGCCAGGACGACCAGGCAGGCCAGCATGCTGCCGAGCACCAGGTGCAGGTTGATCTCGTGCAGGGCGGCGTAGATGTAGTTGGACTGGTCGCGGATGATTTCGAGCTTGACGTCGGCGGGGAGCTCGCCGGCGATGCGCTGGAGGTTTTGCTTGGCGGCCTCGATGACGGCGACGGTGTTGGCGCCGCTCTGGCGGCGGATCTCCAGCGATACGGTGGGGACGCCGTTGAGGCGGGCGGTGGAGCGGGCTTCGGCGATGCCATCTTCGGCGCGGCCGATGTCGCGGATGCGGATCGGCACGCCGTTGATGCGGGTGATGATCAGGTCGTTGAATTTTTTGGGATCGACGATGCGCCCCATGGTGCGGAGGTTGGATTCTTCAGAGGTGCCGGTGACGTTGCCGCCGGGAACGTCGGCATTCTGCTGGACGACGGCGTCGCGGACTACGGTGATGGGCATCTGGTAGGCGGCGAGCTTGCGCGAGTCGATCCAGAGGTTGATGGTGCGGGAGTAACCGCCGACGATGCGCACTTCGCCGACGCCGCTGGAGCGCTCGAGCTGTTCCTTGACGATCTTGTCGGCCATCTCGGTCAGCTCGCGGAGGGGGCGGTTGGCGGAGAGGGCGAGGGTAAGGATGGGGGTGTCGTCATTGTCGGTCTTGGAGATGACCGGGGGATCGGCGCCGGCGAGCTGGAGGTCGCGGATCACGGTGGCGACGCGGTCGCGCACATCCTGGGCGGCGACGTCGATGTTGCGGTTGAGGTTGAAGGTGACGATGAGGACGGAGCTGCCCTGGCCGGAAATCGAGCGCAGCTCGCTGATGCCCTCGATGGTGTTGACGGCCTCTTCGAGGCGCTGGGAAACTTCGCTTTCGACCTCCTCGGGGGCGGCGCCTTGCAGCGTGGTGCGGACGGTGACGGTGGGCAGATCGACAGAGGGAAGCCGATCGACGCCGAGGCGGAAATAGCTGGCCGTGCCCACCACCACCAGCGCAAGGATGACCATCGCCGCGAAAACCGGCCGCCGGATACAGATTTCCGCGAGCTTTGGCATGAAGCCTGATTGCCTTTGATTGAACCCTTACATCCGCAAGCTTGTCTTGCCCAATGATAGTATCGCGGGGCTAGGGTTCCAATACGAAGCGGACCGGTTGATCGACTTCGCATTCCCCTGAGCGTCCATCCAGGGTCATCGGGTTAAAGTGCCAGTGGCGCACGGCCTGCACGGCCGCTTGATCCAGCACGTCATGGCCGGAGGATGTTTTGATCAGCACCTCTCCAACGCTGCCGTCAGGGAGGACACGGACGTTGAGAATGGCCGTCCCTTCCCAGTGGTTTCGCAACGCTTCAGCCGGATAACGGGGCGGCTTGTTGCCGGATCGAGGAGTTGGAAGGCCGCCACCCTGTCCTGCGCCGGGGCTGCGAGATTCCGGACCGATAACGCCGAGGGTCTTTATCCCTGGAGAAGCATCGGCTGCGGTGTTGTTCAAATAAGCCGGCGCGGGTTGCAAGTCCGTCGTCGGGGTTGCCGATGCCGCGAGCGCCGGCCGGCGCATTGGCGAGGGAGGATTCGTCTGACCGGACGGAGGAACGCCGATCCATTGCGGAACCCCTTCCGTCTGGCTCGGCAGCACGGGGCGGGACGTCCATTTCTTAGGCGCGTTCTGCACCGCTGGCGATTCCACAGCTATATCCGCTTCCACAGGGGTAGGCCGATCCGAGGATATGGGCGCCTGCAGCGATTCTAAACGGACTGCCCGGGAAACCTCTCGGCCGGCATTTCCGGCAAATTCAGTTTCCGCCCATCCGCTTCCCGTTCCCCCTTCCACCTCAATTCGGGGAAGCACCAGCAGCTGGCCTTGCCACAACAAGAGTGCCAGCGCACCTCCGTGCGCCATCAGCGCCAGCAGGAACGAACCGGCGAAGGTGCGGTCAATGTTGCGTCTAAAACTCATAGGAAAAATTAAACAACAGCTTGGCCGCCGGTGATTCTCCGGTGACGCCAATAAGCGGCGCCACATCGAGATGAATGCGCGGCGTCGGCCGATACTGCACACTGGGGCCGATGAACGTCTCATCGCGATAAGTGCCGCGGTCGCCCTTGACGTCAAATAGAGAAAATTGCGCTTCAAGGCCGACCGAAAGTTTTTCATCGATCACCGTATAGCTGATGCCGCCGGTCCAGCCGTACTCATATTCCCGGTCGCCGCCGACTTCGGCCTCGAACAGAATGTTCTGACCCCAATGCCAGCCCGGCGCGAGCTCGCCGGCCAGCAGCAGCTTCATTTCCACCTTGTCGGCCGCCTGATCGCGGTTGGCATATTCCAGATACAACGTGGGATTCCCCCATATCTTTCCCCAGTCGGCGAAGGCGTAGCGCAGTTCGATTTGGTTGTCGAAGAAATTCTCGTTGTTGTCCTCCGACCGGACAATGCCGTACAGATCAAGCTGGAAGCGGTAAGGCAGGCCGATCTCCGCTTCAAACAGATGCTGGATTTCGGTTGGGCCGCGCCGCGGGATGTCCGCTCGGGTCCAGTATTCAAAGGTAAATGAATTTTCCGGCACGACATAAGTGCGGACGCCGGGGAAACGTCGATCGACCGTCCAGCGCGGCTGGGAATATCCGCCGACGCGGTCTTCCTCGCGCAGGGCGCCCGGCTGTTCACCGACAACCGTAACGGCGGGCAGCTCGAAGGGGGCGGGATGCTTGTTGGCCGGCTGCGAGGCAGCCTCGCGGGTCTCTCGACCCTGTTCCGCCGGGTTGATCGTCGGCATATTATCGAGCGTCAAAATGTGCTCGGCCGGCACCACTGCTGATGGCGCGCCTTCCGTCGGAGCATCAGCGCCGTACGAAGCCTGGGCAACATCAATCGTCCAAAGTCCCAGCATCAGCACCAAAACCATCTTGCTTTTGCCGCGTGCGAAACAAGCCATCTGTTGTCTCCAAACCAGACCAATTTGGGATCGATGAACGCGTGCCGAACGGCATCGGTAAGAACCACGCCACCTTCACCCGAGGCCGGCAAGACATATCATGCGGAGCAATAAATTTGGGAATCATGCAAGAAATGCACCCCTCTATTGCCCGCCAGCGGGTTTGCTGTCCGTCGCGGCAGCAACTTGCAAACCAAAATTCAAAACGCCCAGCGGGCACCCGAATCCAATATCCGATCATTCTTCCCAGAGCATGGGGAAGCAGGCCGGGTCGGTGTAGTCGGGGAGGCCGCGCTCATCCTTGCGGGCGATCTCGTTGTTGAAATGCCAGAAGGGTTTGCCGCGCTTGTCGTTGAGCACGCGGTAACGGTTTTCGCAGGGCTGCATGTGGACGGCGAGGCTGCGGCGGGGGGTGTCGGTGAAGTTGGGCCCCGAGCCGTGGATGGTGAAGCAGTGGTGGAAGCTGACCTGGCCTTTTTTCAGCTCCAGCGGGATTTTCACCACCTTGTTGCCGGCGGTGTCGAACATCTTCTCGACGTTGTTGAGATCCGCGTTGGTGAAGTTGAACTTTTCAAAGTCGAGGTTGTTCGGCCATTTGTGCGAGCCATCCACCATCTGAATCGTGCCCATTTTTTCGGTGACATCATGGAAGGGAATCCAGGCGGTGATCAGGTCATCGCTGCTGGCCACCAGCCAGTAGGAACGGTCGGTGTGCCAGCCGATGTTGGCGGGTTTGCCGCCGGCCTGCTTGTCGGTGGGCTTGTAGAGAAGCTGGTCGTGCCAGAGGCGGTAACACTTTTTGTCCATCAGCCTTGCGGAGATGGCGCCGAGGATTGGATTCCTGGCCAGGGCCATCACCTCGTTGGATTCGAGGCAGGAGTAGTCGTTCTTGCGCAGCAGATTGACCTGCTCGGGCTTCCAGTTCCAGGGGACTTCCTTGCCGCCGGGAAGTTTGGCATCGCGCTGACCGTCGTGATAGCGATCCATGGCGGCGCTGGCGCCGTCGAGCTGCTCATCGCTCAAGATCTGTTTGGAGATGTAATAGCCGTGCTCCCAGAAAGATTTCACATCGTCATCGCTGGGAAGCAGCGCCTGCTGCTGCGCGGTGAGTTTCATTCAATTCTCCAAATCTGGACGGCTGAATTTTTGTAGCACGGGCGTCTCGCCCGTGGTTCGGAACTTCACGAACACGGGCGAGACGCCCGTGCTACGCGCTTTTTCAACGAGGGCGCACATCCAAAATCAGATCATTCTTCCCACAACACCGGGTGCATCTCGGGATCGGTGTAATCGGGCAGGCCGCGTTCATCCTTGCGGTCGAACATGTCATTGCCGTGGGCGGCGATCTTGCCGTCCTTGTGCTTGAACTCCTGCCAGCGATTGGACGCATCCTGCATGTGGACGGCCATCGAGCGCCGCGGCCGCGGGCTTTTGTTCGGCCCGGAGCCGTGGATGGTCAGGCAACTGTGGAACGTCACCTGCCCCTTCTTCAGCGCTGGCACCACCTTCACCACCGGCTTGCCGCCGGTGACGAACTGCTTCTCCAGGCCTTCGAGATCGTTGGAGAAGAAATTGAGATTTTCGGTGTTGTCCGGCCAGAGGTTCGAGCCATCGACAAAAGAGATCGATCCCATCTCCTCATCGCAATCGTGGAAGGGCACCCAGGCGGTGAGCATCCTGGGGCTGGAGCAGGTCTTCCAGTATCCCCGGTCGGTGTGCCAGCCCACGTTGGCCTTCTGGTTGGGTTTGTCAGTCGGCTTCCAGAGAAGCTGGTCGTGCCAGAGGCGGATGATATTCGTCCCCGCCAGCTGCGCCCCGATGGCGCCCAGGATCGGCTTTTTCACCAGCTTCATCAGGTCGGGGTTCTGCAGGGTGGACCAGTCATTTTTCCGAAGCGTGTCGCCATGCTCGGCTTTCCAACCCCATTGCATGGGCTTGTCGCCGGGCATGTTGGTGCGCTGGCCGGCGTAGTAGCGGTCGGCGGCGGCGGCGGCGGCGTCGAGCTCGGCATCGGTGAAGATCTTCTTGGTGACGAAATAGCCGTGCTCCTGGTAGAAGCGGATGTCGTCGGCGGTGGGGAGCAGTTTGCGGTCTTCGGGGGACAATTGCATGAAGGAATCGTAGGGAATTGCCTAAAAGATGACAAGGTGAGGGGGTGACAAGGTGACAAGGTGACAAGGTGACAAAGAAAGAGGGCGACAGTTATTTCAGTTGCTTCACCTTGTCACCCCCTCACCTTGTCACCTTGTCATCCCTTGCGCTTACGGCACCCGTACCACCCTTTTGACGAAATTCGGCGACCACTGCAACTGCCACAGTTCGCCGAGGTCGATGGTTTGGGCGTGTCCGTCCAGGAAGACGACGTTGACTTTCTTCCCGTGGCGGGCAATGCAGAAGCGGCCCATCATGTCCGTGCCATTGGGGTCGAAAAATCCCTTGGTTAAGTCGGCCGGAACCGGATCGTTAGAAGTGGGGCTTGCTTCCACCCAGATCGAATCGGCGAAGACCGGAATTTGGGTCGCCGGGGAGGCCGCTGTCAGGCTGGGGAAGCTATCGGCGGTGGGCTGTTGCGTCCCCCAGGGCCCGGAGGTGAGGCCGATGGTGCCGTGCCCGCGGATCATGATGGATCCGCCGGCCACCACGGCTCCAATGTCGGTGCCTTGGCCACCGGTGGTCGAGAAATTGCCACCGCAATAGACGTTGCTGATGGCGATGCGGCCGGTGAATTTCACATCGCCTCGGCAGACCAGGGTGACCCCGCCCAAGAGATTCTGGAGCTGCACGGCTCCACCGACGGCCAAGGTGCCCGTGCCGGTCACCTGCACGCTGGGTCCCGGGCTCCAATCGCCGCTGACGTAGAGGATGGGGTTCTGGGTGAAGTTCAGAGTGTTGGAAGTCTGCAAAGCAGCGCCTTGGGCCGCCAACGAACCGTACAGCGCTGGGATGTTCGGCAGGGACGTCGATGTGTTGCCCGTCAGTGTGCCATAAGTTACCTGCGGGCCCACGCTGATAGCGCTTCCCGCCTGCACGTCGCCGACGGTGTAGGTGCCGTTGATGTCGACATTGGACGACTGGCTGACCAGCCCGGCGCCGGCGCTCTGGGCCAAGGCGCCTAACGAAAGCCAGGCATTGATTCCGTAGCTGCCGGCGAGGTTGTTCATCCAGGCGCCGCCATAGGGCGCCGGCGCCGTTGGTCCCCACGCCATCGTCGCGCTGCCGTAATTATTGCGGGTATCGAGCGCTTCGGGACAGACCAGCACCCGGTAAAGCCCGGCATTGCGCGCGTTCAACGTCGTGGTCCAGGAGTCTGTGGGCGCGGGAGTGGCCATCAGCGAGGAAAGGGATTGCGGCGTATCCTGCAGGATGCTGTATTGCAGGAACGATTGCTGGAGCTGGTGCAGGTTGGAGAGGCAAACGACCGTGCGCGACGCGCGGCGGGCGCGGCCTAGCAAGGGGATTAGCATTGCAACGAGCACCGCCATGATGGCGACGACCACCAGCAATTCCTTGAGCGTGAATCCACGACGGATTCGGCGCCGACAACTATTAATCAGCATGTTCTGCCTCCTTCACTCGACACTTCAGGAACTTCCCATCTCGACGAATCTCAGATGTGGTAGCGATCTCATAAGACATGCGTCAGCGCATCATGCGCTTCATTTCGATTCCACATTGCAACGGATGTGCATCATGCATTCGACCGTCCGCAACGATCTGCCGTCCTGGACGGGAGACACCCACGTTGCGATTCTGCTTCATTATTCTCTCCGAAGCACAGTCCTGCAACCGAAAAATTTTGATAATTTGTGAAATGATCTATTGTTCTCGCCGGCATCAAGCCTGGGGTTCGATATTCCACACAATCGTTATATTTTATCCACTTTAACGCGCCATGATTGCTAGCACCTCTGCATAAGTACAATCACCCTTGTCAGACCCCGCCCGATGGGTTAACTACTAATGAGGATTCCTTGAGGTGTAGTTGGTATTGTATCACTATACTGCTACTATCCTGTCAGTGGGTATTGAATTGAGAAATTAAAGGCTTTGGACAAAACGAGCAGCAGTGGGTGGTGACTGGAAGAAAGTCGTGCTTTCTGTCGGACGATGTGTCCGCACACGGCGATTCCGGTCAGAAACATGCAGGTTGCATGTCCTGTTGTCGCGGATGTCCTCAACTACGAGGTTTGTGATGAAGAAGTCGATTGTGTCATCTTTCCTGGCGGCTGGGCTGGCTGTTATGGCCAGCGGCAGCGCCAAAGCCGGCGATGTGGATCTGACTGCCCCAGGCAGTTCGGCCACGATCAACGGCGCGGTCTATCAGCAGGAGATCTTCCAGCCTGCTGGCACGGGTTTTATCCGCTCGTTTGTCCGCCTGCAGTCCCCCGGGCACAGCACCGAGGAAAAGGGCTATAACACCGACGGGCGCAAAACGCTCTTCGATGAAAACAACAGCCCGCAGTTCACGCGCTCGCTGCTGCTGAGCGACCTGGTCTCTCTCAACGGCAATTACACCTTTTTGCTCGACGTGAACGAGCCCAACGGCAAGAAGGATGACGGCCTGCTCAACTTGACCGAGTTGAAGGTTTATCTCGGCGCCACCGGCGATGAGCTCGAGGCCAATCCCGATGATCTGGGCACCAAGATCTTCGATCAGGGCGACAATGTTGCGCTGTTGAAGGATCTGGGCAATGGCAGCGGCAAGTCGGACTACACCGTGAGCATTCCCGTCACCGATTTCAATGTGGGCGGAGGCAACTTCGTCTACCTGTATTCCCACTTTACCAATGCCCAGGGTGGGTTTGAGGAATGGGCCGCTCACACCGGTACCACCCCGCCTCCCCCGCCCCACGGAATCCCGCTTCCCGCGGCATTCCCCGCCGGGTTGGCAATGATCGGTCTGCTGGGAGCGGCTTCGGTTGCTCAGCGGATACGCAAGAGCATCGCCTGATACCAAGCCATCTGAGTCTCTTTCCCCACCGCCCCGGCAACCGCCGGGGCGGTTCTTGTTATGGCTTTCCACTGAATGCGTGATCCGCGCGGGTTACACCATCCCGTCGTGGCGGCATCAGCTCGATGCGCCCACGACTTGTTTTTGCGTCTCGGACGTGGCCGGCGCGGGGGCAGGTCTCCCTGGAATTATTCATGGGGTGCCGCCGTGCATTTATTCAGCAGTTGAACCGCGGGCACCTTCTCATCCTCGGGCTGCGTACCGTTCCATGCAGTTCACGATGGTTCGCGGGCGGCGCATCGCCGGAATTTTCACGACAAGATATTCCGGTTGAGGTGGATTTTGCGGATCCTTGCGCCGTGCAAAACACACTTTGAGTGGCCCATTAGCACTAATGAGCCGGGCAATTGCGCTAATGGAGGCCGCAATTGCGCTATTGAGCGGCTGACGAGCGCTATTCAGCGGCGCAATTGCGCTATTGAGTGTCGCAATAGCGCTATTGGCGCGGGCAAAGCATGCTTTGAGCACCTCAAAGCATGCTTTGCGCACCTCAAAGTATGCTTTGCGCGGCTCATTAGTCTATTTGGAGCGGGGAGTTGGTGGAGGCGGAGGTTCAAAACAGCGATTCCGGTGTCCAAAGCGGGTCCGGGTGGCCGGAGTGTCTGCCAGCCACCGATCCGCTGGATCCTTTCACCGATTGAAGCAGCCAATAAACAAGTCCCGGTTATCTGCAATCAAATGGCAACGACAGGCTGGGTTTTGGCTGGCGCGGGGGGAGGGGCGGGGGCGGCCGGAGTAGCGGGGGCGTTCGCCTTGCAGGTGCGCAGCCAGACGTTCTTATCCGATTCCAGATAGCCTTTGTGGGCGTAGGGGTCACGGCCGGCGACGGGGATGACGTGGCGGTCATCCTGCAACGCCATGCCGACGCCTGCGGTGTGGTTCCACGGCAGCAGCGAGTAGGCGTTCATGTAGTGGTTCACCAGCACGCGGCGGAAGATGGTGCTGCGGTTCTTCATCGAGCGGTGCAGCAGGTGGCCGTTGAAGTAGACGACGGTGCCGGCCTTCACCTCGACGGGGACGGCCTTCTGGTTGTCGACGCCCTGGCTTTCGGGGGCGAAGTCAAATTCATCGGGGTTCTTGTGCTCACTCATGGGGAACAGGTAGCCGCTGCGGTGGCTTTGCGGGACCACCCAGAGACAGCCGTTTTCAATGGTGGCATCATCAATGGCGATCCAGGCGCCGACCAGCGAGCGGTCGCGGGTGGGGATGTAGACCTCATCCTGATGCCAGGCCTGGCCCTGGAAACCGGGCGGCTTGACGAAGAGCATCGACTGCATGCACTTGACGCTGCCATCCCAAAAGGGGAGATGGGCGGCGGTGATCTGGCTGAGGACGCCGCAAAGCTGAGGGTGCTTGACGTACTTGAGCATAATCGGACTGATGCCGTGCGGCTGGTGGATGCAGAGGATGTTCTGCAGGATTTCCTTATCCGACATCTCCGCCCCCCCTGTGATCGGCTTGAGGTTGGGGCAGGGGTAGCCGCCGCGGGCGAGTTTGGTGGTGTCGGCCTTGAGTTCTTCCAATTCCCGGGGCTGGATCAGGCCGGGCATGGCGAGATAGCCGTTGTCCACGAAGAACTTGACTTGCTCGGCGGTGGCGGGCTTGGGGACGTCAATCCAGGTGTCGGAGGTGTCGGAGGGGTCGGAGGGGTCGGACATGGTCTTCTCCGTGATCTTGTTGGGAAAAATATTCGGACCTGCGGTCGGCACGACTTGCAGTCGGCACGTCTGATTACTTTAGCGTGGTGGGAGGCGGGGTCAATGGGAAAGCGCTGCCCTTGATCCTGGGCTGCAGTCGGGGAAACATGGGGGAATGAGTAAACCATTGCGTGTGGCGTTGGTAGGCGCGGGTGGGATCTCCGGGCGTAATTGTTTAGCGTGTGGTCAAAACCTCGGTTGCCGGGCTGATTTCAAAGTTGAGCCTGTTACGGCTGAACCAGGCTGAACGACGGTATTTCGTCCAAATGAGTATTTTCAGCGCGACACGCTAAACAGTTACCTCCGGGCAGCATTTGAAAGCGTTCAAGGCGTTTGGGGAGAGAGTGAAGTTGACGGCGGTACACAGCCGGACGGAAGAATCAGCGCGACGCAGGGCGGCGGAGGGGGAGGTGGCTGCTGCGGTCTACACCGATTACAAGAAGATGCTGCGGGAGGCGCCGATTGACGCCGTGGATATTTGCTCGACTCACGCCACTCATGCGGAGCTGGCGGTGGCGGCGGCCGAGGCGGGGAAGCACGTGCTGGTGGAAAAGCCGATGGCCTGCTCGATGACCGAGTGCCGGGCGATGGTGGCCGCGGCCGAGCGCAGCGGGGTCAAGCTGATGGTGGCGCAGTTCGAGCGCTATATTCCCGCGCATCGGGCGTTGAAGAAATGTATTGCCGACGGGGAACTGGGGACGGTGCGGGGTTTGCAGTTCGATTACATGCAGAACTTCCCGGATGCGGTGCGGCGGGAGCACTGGCTATTCGATGGCAAGGAGGCGGGTGGCGGGGCGGTGATCTCCATCGCGGTGCATCGCATCGATTTGATGCGGTATCTGGTGGGGGATATCAGGCGGGTGAGTGGAAGCTGCCGGACGATCAACCCGCGCTTTTTCAATGGTGCCGAAGACTATGCGGTGGCGACGCTGGAATTTGAAAATGGCAGGGGGGGCGCGATTGGGGCGATGTTCACCACCTATTCCGGGGCGCGGATGCCGTGGGCGACGCAGTACATGATCTTTGGCGATGAGGGGGCGGTACACGCGGTGCCGCAGTTGGGGGAGTACAGCGGGAAGCCGATGATCGCATCCAGGCGGCGGGATGGGGGCGTGAAGGAGTGGGGGGATATGTTCAAGGGATTTGTGCCGGTGGAGGCGGAGAAGTCGGAGATGGAGACGGAGGATCCGTTCATCAACCAGGTGCTGCACTTTGAGAAATGCTGCCGGACGGGAGAGGAGCCGTGGTCGGGTGGGAAGGATAATCTGAACACGATGGCGACGGTGTTTGGGATTTATGCATCGTCGGCGAATGGGGGAAGGCCGGTGGAGCTGGCGGAGATGTGAGGGGAGGGGGAGAAACGTGAAACGTGAAACATGAAGAGGCGCGTGGTCTTCATGTTTCACGTTTCACGCTTCTGCAGCGAGAACGCCGCTCAGGCTTGTCGGCGCAACGTGATGTGGACAATTTCGGCGCGGGCGTTGATGCGAAGGGGGAACCAGTTGCCTACCCCGTTGGAGACCATCAGTTGGGAAGCGCCGCGTTGGTAGAGGCCGGACCAGTAGCGGAACATGGTCGGGCCGGCGCCGAGGCGCTCGTTGAGCATGAGCTGGCCGCCGTGAGTATGGCCGGAGAGGGTCAGGGGGATGCCGGCGGCCGCGGCGGCGTCGAAACAGTGGGGGTGGTGGGCGAGGAGGATGGGGAAGGCCCCCGGCTGCAGCGTCTTCGCGATAGTGCGGACGGATTGCTGGGCCTCGTCGCCGCCGCCCGCCCAGCGCACACCCAAAAGTTGTATGGGTTGGCCATGCACGGGGATCGTCAAGGTTTCGTCGATGAGCGTGGGGATGCCGGAGGCTTTGACGGCGCGCTCGAAGCCACCGCGGCTTTCGATCAGGTCGTGGTTGCCTTCGATCATCACCAGGCCCTGGCGGGGGTCGAGCTTGCGCACCATGTCCAGGCCCTCGGGCAGGTCCGAGAGCGACAGGTCGATCAGGTCGCCGGTGAGCAGCACGAGGTCGGCGCGAAGTTCGTTGGTGGCATCGACGATGCGCTTCAGCAGGCGGCCGCGGCTGAACTTGCCGACGTGGATGTCGCTGACCTGGGCGATGCGCAGGCCGTCGAGGGCGGGCGGCAAGTTGGGGAAATCGAGCGTCATCGCGCGGATGCGGAAGTCCTGAATCTGCGACAGCGCCCGGCCAACGCCGGCGCATGCCAGCAGCGGCGGGGCGGCGACCGCGGCGGTTTGCAGGAGTTGGCGGCGGGTGGGCCCGGATGGTTGAGATGCACGAGCGGTGGGGCGCGGGGATGAGTGCAGGCGTTTCTTGAGTCTCCAGACGAATCCAAGCAGAGAGGCGGCCCCATGGCCGGCGCCCGTGAGTGGCAGGATGAGCAGGTGCCACAGATAGATCAGCGCCAGCACGGGCGTCGGCATCCAGGCGTGGGAGCGCCGGGCGGCGGTAGGCAGCACGAGGAAGAAGAGCATGTAGCCGACCTGCAGGCCGACGAAGGCGCCAAGGAGCGTCCGCCAGAGCCTTGGTCGCGGCAGACGGCATAGGGTGGCGTCACTGTTGCGCCACCAGATGATGTCGCCGGCGATGAAGGCGCCGAAGAGAAGGAAGAAGTACATCCGCCATCAGTGTAGGAGCGAAAACCGGCGGCGGATACCGCGCGGTTGCCAGAGCGGGGGCATTGGGTTGAAATGCCGCGGGATGTGAAATCGCGGTGATGATGACCCTGGCTTTGATAACCGACAACTCCGGCTACGGCGCCGCCCGCATGGGGGCGATCGTGCTGATTGCGCTGCTGCTGCTGGCGCGGCGGCCGCGGCGGTGGCTGCGGCGGGCGCGGGCACGGTTTGGGCGGGTCGCGGGCCGGCGGGTTGTCAGCATGTTGCTGGTTTTCGCGCTGTCGATGATCGTGGCGATGACGCTGAGTGCTGCGCAGTGGCCAGAGGCGCATATCCATGATGAGTTCAGCTATCTGCTGGCCGGGGACACGTTCGCGCATGGCCGGCTGAAGAACCCAACTCACCCGATGTGGGAGCATTTTGAGACGATTCATGAAATCGTGCAGCCGTTTTACGCCTCGAAATATCCGCCGGGGCAAGGGATGTTTCTGGCGCTGGGACAGGTGACGACCGGCAGGTCGCTGGCGGGGGTATGGCTGAGCGTGGCGTTGGGATGTGCGGCGCTGACGTGGATGTTGCAGGGGTGGGTGGGGGCGCGCTGGGCACTGCTGGGCGGGTTGGCGGCGGCGATCAATCCGGGGGTGATGTATTGGGGCCAGTGTTATTTTGGCGGTGGCGTGGCGTTTCTGGGCGGGGCGCTGGTATTGGGGGCGCTGCCACGATTGGCAAGTCGGCGGAGCGCGGCGGTGGCGGCGGTGATGGGATTGGGGATGGCGATATTGGCGAATTCGCGCCCGTTTGAGGGGGCGATTGTGTCGGCGCTGGCGGGGGGATGGTTATTGATTTGCACGATGAGGAGAGGCAACGATAGCGGCACGCGGCCCGCCAGTGGGCCGGCTGAACGGAGTTCGGCACTGGCATGGAGTGCTCTTGCATTGGTGCTGGCCCTGAACTTCGTGTGGATGGGATATTACAACAAGAGCGTGACGGGCAGCGCGCTGGTGATGCCGTACCAGGTGCATGAGGCGCAGTACGCGGTGGCGCCGCTGTTTTTCTGGCAGAAGCCGAGGCCGGAGCCGGTGTATCGGCACGAGCCGATCCGCCAGCTTCACGCGGTATGGGAGATGGATTGGTATCGGCAGCGGCAGACATTCAGCGATTTGCTGCACCTGTCGCTGTGGAAGATCGCGGGGGCGATTCATTTTTTTCTGCGGATGAATCTCCTGCTGCTGCCATTGCTGGCGCTGCCCTGGGCGCTGTGGCGGAATCGGTGGACCGTATTTGCGCTGGCGGCGGCCGTGCTTTTCACGCTGGCGCTGCAGGCGGCGACTTTTCAGGGACCGCATTATTATGCACCCGCCGTGCCCCTGGGCTTCGTGGTGATGTGCGCGTGCCTGCGCGAGATGCATGGCCTGCGGCTGGCTCGGCTGCGCGTTGGCCGATTCCTCGTGGCGGTGATCTGCCTTACGTATCTGGGAACTGGATTGGAATGGTATTACGAGTGGGCGGCAACGCCGTCTACCGGTTTTGAGGCGCATCGGGCGGCGATCGCGGAGGAATATGGGCGCCGGCCCCGCAAGGCGCTGATGATCGTGAGCTATCGGCCATGGCACAATTATCATGATGAGTGGGTGTACAATGCGGCCGACATCGACGGCGCCCGCGTGGTTTGGGCGAGGGATATGGGGGATCAGAAGAACCGGGAGCTAATGGGTTATTTCTCCGACCGCGACACGTTTATCATCGATGGTGATGAATTTTCCCAGCCAGACTGGTCGGGATCGAAATGGCCATGAGAAGAGGCAAATGACGACGGCGGCGGCGACGACGACAATTTCGGCGGGCACGGGCGAGGCGGTCTCGCAGGGCCCCCCCTCGGAGAGCGGAATCGAGCTGTCGGTGGTGATGCCGTGCCTGAACGAGGCCGACACGCTGGCGGCCTGCATCGGTAAGGCGACGGGGGCGCTGCGCCTGCACGGGATCAGCGGAGAGATCATCGTGGCCGACAACGGGAGTACCGACGGTTCGCAGCAGATCGGCGCGGGGCTGGGGGCGCGGGTGGTGGATGTGGCGGAGAAGGGCTATGGCAACGCCCTGATGGGAGGAATCGCGGCGGCGCGGGGGCGGTTCGTGCTGATGGGGGATGCCGATGACAGCTACGATTTTTCCGAGATCCCGGCGTTTCTGC
This sequence comes from Tepidisphaeraceae bacterium, assembly GCA_036744635.1. Lineage (GTDB taxonomy): Bacteria > Planctomycetota > Phycisphaerae > Tepidisphaerales > Tepidisphaeraceae > DAIOHQ01. The sequence goes on from DAIOHQ010000010.1 coordinate 18,551, forward strand.
AAAAACTGCGCGAGGGATGGGAATTGGTGCAGGGGTGCCGGCTGCCCGCGGGCGGGGGGAAGATCATGCCGGGGGCAATGCCGTTTTTGCACCGCTGGTGGGGGAATCCGATGTTTTCGCGGCTGGGGCGGGGATGGTTCGGGGCGCCGATTCATGACATCTATTGTGGCATGCGCGGGTTCACCCGCGAACTGTCGCAGCGGCTGGATCAGCGCTGCACCGGGATGGAATTCGCCACCGAAATGATCATCAAGTCGAGCTTGTACCGGGTGCGGATGACGGAGGTGCCAATCACCCTCTGGCCGGACGGGCGCAAGGCGCACGCGCCGCACTTGAAGACGTTTCGCGATGGCTGGCGGACGCTGCGCTTTTTTCTGATGTACAGTCCGCGCTGGCTGTTCGTGATGCCGGGGTTGCTGCTGATGATGCTCGGACTGCTGGGATATGCGCTGGCGCTGCCGGGCACGAAGATCGGGCACGTGCGCTTCGATGCCCACACGCTGCTGTTCGCGAGCCTGGCGATCTTGATGGGATATCAGGCGATAATGATCGGCGTGTTCACCAAGAAATTCGCCGAGAGCGAAGGGCGGATGCCGGCCGACTGGCGGCTGGCGTGGCTGGGGAGATTCATCACGCTGGAACGGGGGATCGTTTTGGGAGCAATCACATTGGCGGCGGGACTTTGCCTGCTGGCGGTGGCGGTGAATCAGTGGATGCGGGTGGGGTTTGGGAATCTGGAATACGCCAGGACCATGCGCTGGGTGATTCCCGGGGCGACGCTGACGGCGGTGGGATTTCAGACAATTCTTTCGAGCTTTTTTGTGAGCATATTGGGAATGAAGCGGAAGTGAGCATCGTTGCAAGAGCCGTGAAACGTGAAACATGAAGAGCAATCCAGCCGCGCTTCTTCACGTTTCACGTTTCACGTTTCACCTATGGGGCACAGATGGGCACAGATCAAGAAAATGGCAGGATAACAATCGTGGCCCATCGGGGATTGCACGATGTCTGGCCGGAGAACTCGGTGGAGGCGATGGTGGCGGCGTGGGAGGCGGGATTCGAGTGGTGCGAGTGCGATGTACACGCATCGGCCGACGGCGTGCCGGTGGTGATTCACGATGCAACGCTGGAGCGGACCACGTTTGGAACCGGCGCGGTGCGGTTGCGGACGTGGGCGAAGTTGTGCGGCGTCAAGCTGCGAGATGTGGGCGGAACGGGCGGGAATTGCCGGCTGTCGTCGCTGCAACAGGTGCTGGCGAAGATGCCGGCGGGGAAGGGACTGACCGTCGAGATCAAGCCGGCCAATGATCCGCAATTGGTGAGATGGGTGGTTGAGCTGGCGGATGCGTTGCCCGACCGGAAATTCTTTTTCATTTCGTTTGATCCGGCCAACGTGCCTGAGTTGGTGGCCAGAGTCGGACCGGAGCGGGTAGGCGCGCTGGTGGGAAGCGTCGGCGAGGTGGAGGGCGCGGTAAAGGGACCGGCGGGCTGGGTAAAAATCAATTGGCGCTTGTTGGATGAGCAGACGGCGTGCCGCCTGCGGGCGGCGCACAAGCGTATCAGCGTGTGGACGCTGAACGACCTGATCGCGATGGGTCAGATGCGCCGCATGGGGGTGGAGCGGATTACGTCCGACGTCCCAAAACTGCTGCAGGCGGCGCTGTAGGGGGGTGTAACGCATATTTTTGGCGAATTTCTTTTTCTGGTCCCCTCGCCCGGTACTCCGGGAGAGGGTCAGGGTGAGGGCCTTTATCGATTGCCATCGCATCGCGGATAATTCCGCGCGACATGTCAGCGCCGCGCGACAATAACCGGCTTCTCCGTTTCGCACGCGAGATGCGCAAGTCTTCCACCGACGCCGAAGCCAAATTGTGGTCGATCTTGCGCGACCGCTCCCTTGCCGGCTTCAAGTTCCGCCGACAGCACCCAGTGGCTGGATACATCCTCGACTTCTACTGTGTCCGTAAGCGGCTGGCCATCGAGTTGGATGGCGGCCAGCACGCGGATTCCGACGCCATCACCTATGACCAGCGGCGGACCAATCGGCTGAATGAAGTTGGGGTGCGGGTCCTGCGATTCTGGGATCACGATGTCCGCAGAGATCACCAAGCCGTTGCAGCAGAGATTCTGCGTCATCTGGAGCAGGCAGAACCCTCACCCTAACCCTCTCCCACGCGTACGTGGGAGAGGGGACTGAAGTGTGATCGCCAAAAATGAGCGTTACACCCCTGAATAGGGTGCGCGGAGTACACCCTACGCAGACAAATCGTTCCGAATCGGTATCATCAGCGTGTACGAAAACAGTTCAGGGAGCGACGCGATGGCCAAGCCGGATGAAATGAAAGACGGGTTGAAAAAGAACAAGGATGCGCCTGCCGAAGCCAGTGCGGCTCCGGCTTCAAACGATTTCATTCGCCAGATCATCGCGCAGGACAATCAGGCCGGGAAGTGGGGCGGGCGGGTGGCGACGCGGTTTCCCCCCGAGCCCAACGGGTATCTGCACATCGGCCACGCCAAGTCGATCTGCCTGAATTTCGGCATCGCCGAAGAATTTGCCGGCACCTGCAATCTGCGCTATGACGACACCAACCCCTCCAAAGAGGAGGAGGAATACGTCCGCAGTATCGAAGAGGATGTGAAGTGGCTGGGTTTCACCTGGTCGGGCAAGTATTGGGCATCCGATTATTTTCAGACGATGTACGACTACGCCGTGGAACTGATCCGCAAGGGCAAGGCGTATGTTGATGACCTGACTGCCGATCAAATTCGCGAGCATCGCGGGACGCTCACCAGCGGGGGCAGGGAAAGCCCGCACCGCAATCGCCCGGTGGAGGAGAATCTCGACCTCTTCGAGCGCATGCGCAAGGGGGAGTTCCCCGATGGGACGCGGGTGTTGCGGGCGAAGATCGACATGGCCTCGCCAAACTTCAACCTGCGCGATCCGGTGATGTACCGCATCCTGCACGAGCCCCACCACAACACCGGCGACAAATGGTGCATCTATCCGATGTACGACTGGGCCCATGGGTTCGAGGATTCGACCGAGAAGATCACCCATTCCATTTGCACGCTGGAGTTCGAGAACCACCGGCCGCTGTATGACTGGTTCATCGACGCGGTGAATGAAGGGCGGGCGGAAAAAGACAAGATCTGGCACCCGCGGCAGATCGAGTTCGCCCGGCTGAACCTCACCTACACGCTGCTCAGCAAGCGCAAGCTGCTGGATTTGGTGAAGAGCGGTGTGGTGAGCGGCTGGAACGACCCGCGCATGCCGACGATCTCCGGATTCCGGCGGCGCGGCTATACGCCGGAGGCGATTCGGGCATTTTGCAAGGAAGTGGGGGTGGCGAAGTTCAACGGCATGATCGACGTGGGGCGGCTGGAGAATGCGCTGCGCGACGATCTGAACAAGCGGGCGCCGCGGCGGATGGCGGTGCTGCATCCCCTGAAGCTGGTGATCGACAATTATCCCGAAGGAACGGTGGATGACCTGGATGCGGTGAACAATCCGGAGGATGCATCCGCCGGCACGCGCAAGGTGCCGTTTGGCCGCGAGCTGTTCATCGAGCAGGATGATTTCCGGGAGGTTCCGCCGCCGAAATATTTCCGGTTGGCGCCGGGGCAGGAGGTCCGTCTGCGCTATGCGTATTACGTGAAGTGTACGCACGTGGAAAAGGATTCGACCGGAAATGTGACCGTGGTGCACTGCACCTATGATCCGGCCACGCGCGGCGGCGATTCGCCCGATGGCCGCAAGGTGAAGGGGACGATCCACTGGGTTTCGGCGGCACACGCGGTGAGGGCGCAGGTGCGGGTGTACGACCACTTGTTCATGAAGCCCGATCTAGAGGATGTGCCCGAAGGCGTGGACTATAAGACCAATCTCAATCCCAAGTCGCTGGAAGTATTGGAAGAGGCCCGGCTGGAGCCGAGCCTGACCGATGCCCGGCCGGGTGAGCGATTTCAGTTTGAGCGGCAGGGATATTTTTGTGTGGACACCGTCGACTCAAAGCCGGGGGCGCCCGTCTTCAATCGCACGGTATCGTTGAAGGATACCTGGGCGAAGGTGGAGAAGGGAAAGCGGTGAGAGGCCATGAAACGTGAAACATGAAGAGGCTGCAGGAGGGAAGGGGGTGACGGGCGGGGGAATCAAACTTGCGGGGGTGGGGCGGGCTGACTTACCATGGGGTTCAATTACAACCGATGAGGAACTCATATGTTGCGACGATGGATGGTCGGCGGAATCGGAGTCTGTGTGCTGGCGTCGGTGCTGCTGGCCAAGCAGGGGGTGGTCCACACCAAGAACGGCACGCCCATCGAAGGGGACATCACCGAAGGCGACGAAAAGGTGACGATCACGCTGAAGAGCGGGATCCAAACCATCGTCGAGCGCGACAACGTCAAGAGCATCGATTACAGCGGCGACGTCGAGCAGGAATACAAGAACCGGCTGGCCAAGCTCGATGCCAAGGATGCCAAGGGACGGGTCGAGCTGGCCCACTGGGCGTTTGACAACAAGCGCTATGATTTGGCGCGGGACGCCTCGGAGAAGGCCTTGGAGATCGATCCCAACAGCGCCGAGGCGACCACGTTTCTGGATGTGATTCGCAACCAGCAGCGGATTGAGCGGAATCATCCGGATCATTCCGGCGGCACGGGGGGTACGGGGGGCACGGGCGCCGGGGGCGACCATGCCACGATCGAGCCCAAGGGACCCGACCAAAAGGGGACCGATGAGCACAAGTTTCTCTCGGCCAGCGACATCAACGAAATTCGCCAGAAGGAGCTGAAGGAAAACGACGCGCAGGTGCGCTTCCAGTTCCAAAACGACGTGCGGCGCAAGTTCTGCACGGCCACCAACCAGGACCTCGCGACGTTCAACGCCAAGCGGCAGATCGACCAGGCGATGGCGATCCTCAGCAGTGATGAGAAGGACCTGAAGAAGGACGTGACGGTAATGACCGATCCATCCGCGATTGCGGATTTCAAGAAGCTGGTGCAGCCGCTGGTGTTAAGCCATTGCGCCACGGCCGGCTGCCATGGCGGCGACAAGGGTGGCAATTTTATCCTCTTCACCACCGCCAGCCCGAACGATGCGGTGACCTATACCAACTTTTACATCATGGAAAAGTACGCAAAGAAGGGCGAAGACGCCGGTGGCGGAAACCCGATCTTTGCCGGCGGCCAGCGGCGGATGATCGATCGCACCCACCCCGATGCATCGATCCTGGTGCAGTATGCCCTGCCGGCGCGGATAGCGGAGTTCGATCATCCGACCGTGCAGGGATACGACGGGTTTCTGCGCAACACCAGCGACAAGCCGTACAAGGACATCACCACCTGGATGACGAATCTGGTCGTGCCGGAGCCGGATTACAAGATCAGTTACACGCCGCCGGGAACGCCAAAGGAACCGACCAGCAAGCCGGCGACGGCGCCCGCGCCGGCTCCGGCAAAAGGGAAGTGAGCGGCGGCACGGTGCTGCTGTGAAATTTTATGTAGGGTCCGCTTCAGCGGACGGACAAACAGCGTCCGCTGAAGCGGACCCTACACGACTGCGGATGGTGGGCGAGTACGCCCACCCTACAGGATCGTCACGCGTGCCTCGCGGTAAAGCCCCATGTCTCCTTTGAACTTCCTGGCGTTGATCGCGGCCATTCCGGTGCTGGCGACGGTCTGGCAGGTGATCGCCCAGCGCCGCCGCCGCCGGCTGGTCTATCAGCTCGCCAGGCAGTGGCGCATGCACTACAGCCCCAATGACCGGTTTCGTCTGGCCGAGCGGATGGCGGACCATTTTCCGATGGTGGGGGCGGCCGACCTGCTGGTACACGATGTCATCTATGGCCTGCAGCACGAGCACTATCGCTATGTCTTTACCATCGACTACACCGAGGGCGTCGTCCGCACCAAGCGAAGAAGGTCCCGCGTCGTCGCCTTCGCCGAGCCGCGCGAACGTCTGCCGGCCGCGCCGGCGACGGCGCTGAAGCTGGCGGCGGAAAGCGGGTCGCTGCGCGAGCAATATGAGGATGCCGCACGCGCTTTTGCGTAATTTCAATTACCAATGCGGTTGTCGAAAATCAAAGCCCCGCATGTACATGCGGGGCTTTTGAGATAAGCGATCAAAGCAATCGGAAGCCGTATTACTCCGTCTTTTCATTCTTGAGGAAGACGAAGCGCTGGCCTTCGCGGCTGGCGATATAGAGGCGGACGCCTTTGGCGAGGTCGGCCTTGGCAAGAAAATCGCTGGCATCCTTGGCGGTGGCGACTTCATGGCTCCCGACTTTGGTGATCAAGTCGCCCGGTTGCAGGCCGGCGCGAGCCGCCACCGAGCGCGGCGACACCGCGGTGACCAGGGCGCCGCCTTTGAAGTTGGCCAGGCCGAACTTCTCGGCCAACTCGTCAGTGAGCGTGGTGAGCTTCATGCCCAATGATTCGGCATTGGTGTCGCCGGTGCCGGGCAGGACACGGCTGCTGCGGCCGGCGGCAGCCATCAGATCTTCCGGCTGATCGCCGATCTTCACCGCCACATCCTGGCTCTTGCCGTCGCGGAAGACCGTGAACTTCATCTCGGTGCCCGGCGGAGTCGCGGCCACCGCATTGCGAAGCTCCTGGACGTTATCCACCGGCTTGCCGTCAAGCTGGGTGACGATGTCACCCGGCTGCAGCTTTCCCGTCGCCGGCGTGTTGGGGAACGTCTGCTCGACGAGCACGCCTTTGTCGCCGGTAAACCCGAAACTCTTGGCGTTGTCCAGGTTTTTCGTGATATCGCTGATGCTGACGCCCAGCCAGCCGCGCGTCACCTTTCCCTTGTCCTTGAGCTGGGCGTAGACGAACTTGGCCTGGTTGGAAGGAATGGCAAAGCCGATTCCCTGGAAGCCGCCGGAGCGCGAGGCGATGGCGGTGTTGATCCCGACCACCTCGCCGTGGATGTTGGTGAGCGGCCCGCCGGAATTGCCGGGATTGATCGGGGCATCCACCTGGATGAAATTTTCGTAGCCCTGCGCGCCGAGGATGCCGACGCCGGTGCGATTGAGGGCGCTGATAATGCCGTGAGTCATCGAACCGACGTAGCCAAACGGGCTGCCGAAGGCCAGCACCCAGTCGCCTTTGTCGAGCTCATCGCTGTTGCCCCACTTGGCGGGGATCAGGCGCTCGGCATGGATCTTCACCACTGCCAGATCGGTCTTGGCATCCGCTCCCAGCAGCTTGGCGTTCTTGATTTCCCGGCCATCGGAGAGGGTGATGTCCATCTCGGTCGCCCCGCCGGCCACGTGATTGTTGGTAAGGATGTAGCCGGCGCCGTCGGCGGTTTCCATGATCACCCCGCTGCCGGTGCCGATCTGCTCCATCGTTCCGTCATCGCCCTCGCCGCCGAAGCCGGGGGGAAGATCGGGCTCGCCGTCGCCGTTGCGGTCGGGAAAGAACTTGCGAAGCTGATCCTCATCGAACGGCAGGTGCGGGTGAACCCCCTTGATCGTCTTGCGCACGTTGATGTTCACCACCGATGGCTCGACGATCTTGCCGACGTGGCGGAAAACGGTGGAAAGGTCTTCCACGTTCTTAAGTTGCTCGCGATTGACGGCGACCTTCTCCTCCGCCATCGCAAACTGCGCCCGCTGAAACAGGTCGAAGCCGAAAAATCCTGCCGCGGTGGCAGCGCTGCAGAGAACGACTACCGCCACTGATTTACGCCATGGTTTCATTGACAAAGCTCCTTGTATGCATGTTAGACGAACGGGATTCGGCGATCTAACGCACTCGTTGACGCGGCCCGGTGAAAACATTTTCCCGCGCTCGCCGGCCGAACCGATCGTGCAGATTCCGCACCATCTGTCATCCTGAGGTACTCCGAAGGATACTGGCCACGCATGTTAAACCAGCCAGATTCTTCGGAGTACCTCAGAATGACATCGGGCCATTCGGTCGGCGCCGAATCACGCACGGTCATAGTCAGATATTATACCCGCCAATTAACTTTTCATTCTATGCGCGAATTTCAGCTTTTCTTCGGCCGGCATCTCGTAGGCGTGGACGGGCTGGGGATATTGGCCGCTGGCGACGGACTCAGCATAGGCGGCGAAGGCGGCGAGCAGCGGAGGTGCCATATCGGCAATGCGGGGAACGAAACGCGGCGCCCGCGGAGTCAACCCAAGCATGTCGTGCGTCACCACGACGTGCCCATCGCAGTCCGGCCCGGCGCCGCAGCCGATCACCGGCAGTGTCACCCGCTCGACCACGGCTTTCGCCACCTCCGGCGGAACGGCCTCGAGCAGAATAGCCGATGCTCCGGCCGCCTGCATCTGCTCGGCCAGCTTCACTACCTCTTCAGCCTCATCCGCCGTTCGTCCCTGAAAGCGGTAGCCGCCGAGCACGCCAACGGCTTGGGGGCGCAGGCCTATGTGCGCCATCACCGCCACCCCGGCATCAGCCAGGCGCGTGATCAGCCCGGCATGCGCATCCGCCACTTCCAGCTTCACGCAGTCGCAGCCGGATTCCTTGACCATGCGGAACACGTTCAACACGCCTTGCTCGGTGGATGCCTGGTAGGAACCGAACGGCATGTCGCCGACCAGAAACGCCAGCGGCGCCCCTCGGCGCACGGCCGCGGTAATGGCGATCATAAAATCCAGCGATACCGGCAGGGTGCTGTCATGCCCAAGAATCACGTTGGCGGCCGAATCGCCCACCAGCAGCGCCGGCACGCCGGCCCGCTGCATGAGCGTCGCGGTGGTGTAGTCATAACAGGTGAGCATCGCGATCTTGGAGCCGCTTGTGCGGGCGCTGCGCAAATCGGTCAGGCTGATCTTCCGCGTGAGAGGTTGGGGCATGAGTCAATTGTATTCGCGGCCGGCGGCGGCGTCACATAGCGTCGAACGACCAGAGGCGAATGGCGCACTGGGTGGAGCGCAGCGCAACCGCCGAGCAGTAGGCCGGATGCACCGAGATAGATTGAATGCTCCAGCCGCCCAGGGTCGATCCTGCACCGGGTAGCGTAACGTCGGTGGGGCGGAGCAGCCCTTCACCGGTGCCCTTCAGATAAGCTTCCTTTTGCGTCCATATCTGGAAAAAGTATTCCGGCCGGGCCCTGCCATCCAGCGCTTCAAAAGCCCCGAGTTCTTCACCGCTCATGAACTGCCGCGCGTGGGCGGCCGTGGCGAAATCGTCGCGCACACGTTCGATATCGACGCCCACTTCTTCCAAGGCCAGGGCGTACACCGCGATGTTTTCCGAATGGGCGATATTGAACTTGATCGGGATGTGCGCCGGCAGCATCGGCTTGCCATATTGGTTGAATTCGATCGGCGCCTGCATCGGATTGATCTGCATGGAACCACCGAGCAGCGTTCGCAGGATTCCGCGGCCGGTGATGAAGCGATGCTGGTCCTCGACCTTGCGCAGGCGCCCGCCCCGCATCAACTCCGGCTCGCTCAGGCAGCTTCGCCAGTGCTCGCACTTCTCCCCGTGCTGCGACAGATCCGCGATCACGAGATGCGCCACGCCCGGCAAAAGGGGCTGACTTGCTGAAAAATGCGGAAATCCTGATACAGACGTGATACGAGCTTGGCGCCGTGCAATGCTCATACCCGATCACCCGCCGCCCCGGACGGTGCTTCCGCCAGCGCCTTACGAAGCCGCTCGGCCAGCACCTGCACGTTGGGCTGATCGAAGATTCCCAGATGCGCACCCGGCACGCGCTGCACCGCCACCCGTCCCGGCGCCACGGTTCCCCATCCCATTTCCGGATCGTCGAAGGAAGCCCCCAGCCACACCGGTTTGTCACCGGCCTGAAACAGAATGATCTGCCCGGCGTACCGCCGATGCACGTAGTGCAGCCACGCCTCGCGCGATGCCGCCACCACATCCTGAAGACGATCGGGCAACGAAATCGCCGACGCCACCTGTCCAATCACCTGATCTTTTGGCTGCCCATTTCCATTTCGGTGCCCGTTGCCCAGGGGGGAGTTGGAACTGATGGAGAGCAGCCGTTTGCCCTTCCTGCCGATGCGCAGCTTCAGGCTGTGGAAGCGCCCGATCACGTAATCCACCTTTTGCTTCGGCGGCATCTGCCACATCTTCTTCAGGTGCAGCCCCAGCCGGTGCATCGGCGGCAGAATGCGCGGATATCCCGGCCCGGCACTGTCGAACAGCGCCAGCATGCCGATTTCCTCGCCGACAGCGCGAAGCTGCTGGGCGATCTCAAACGCGACCAGCCCGCCGAAGGAATATCCGCCGAGATGGTAGGGACCCCTGGACTGCACTTTGCGCATTTCCCGCACAAAATCGGCGGCGATGTCCTCAACCCGCGTGTGCGGGGCGCGCTCTCCATTGGCGCCGGGCAACTGCAGACCATAGAACGGCTGGTCCTGCCCCACCAGCCGGGCCAGCTCGCAATAGACGAAGACGTGTCCACCGCGGCCGGCGAGGCAGAAGAACGGGGGTTTGGTTCCCTTGTCCTGTATGGGCACGACCAGCGTGGTCGGCGGCCGCCAGCCATCGCGCTGCAATATCTCCGCAAGCTGCTCGAGCGTGGGGGCGAGAAACAGCGTGGACAGCGGCAGCGTGGTTCCCAGCACCTTCTCAATCTCCGCGAACAGGCGCACGGCCAGCAGCGAATGGCCTCCCAGATCGAAGAAATTATCGCGCAGGCCGATGCGGCTGACGCCCAGCACCTCCGCCCAGATGCTGGCCAGCCGCTGCTCGACGGGAGTTTGCGGGGGTGCGTACCTGCGGTCATCCGCCAGCAGCGCCAAGTCGGGCGCGGGCAGCGCCCTGCGGTCCACCTTGCCGTTTGGCGTCAGCGGCAGCTCGCCGAGGATCATGATCGCGGCCGGGACCATGTAATCCGGCAGGCGCTCGCGCAGATGGCTCCGCAAGTCGGCCACCAGCACCTTCTGGCCGCGCTTGGGCACCGCATAAGCGACCAGGCGTTTTTCCCCGCCGTCAACGCGTGTCACCACGATCACATCCCGCACGCGCGGGTGCTGCGCCAGCGCGGTCTCGATTTCGCCCGGTTCGATTCGGAAGCCGCGGATCTTGACCTGATAATCCGCCCGCCCCAGGAACTCGACTTTGCCATCGATGCCAAAGCGGCCCAAGTCCCCGGTGCGATACATGCGATCATCCGGCCTTTGCGTAAATGAATTGGTCACAAAACGCTGGCCGGTGAGCGTGTCGTCGCCGAGATAGCCCCTGGCCAGATACGGCGTGCGCACATAGATCTCGCCCACCTCACCGATCCCCGCAAGATTCCCGGCCTTGTTCAGCACCAGCAACTGCACCCCATCAATCCCGGTGCCGATCGGCAGGATTTCCTTTGCCGTCTCCTGCCCCGTCTGTAAGCGGTAATATCCCATCGCCTGCGGGGTTTCGGTGGTGCCATAAAAATTGACGATCTGCGCCTGCGGCGCGATCTGGCGAACCCCATGCAGGTCAGATCGCGTCAGCGCATCGCCGCCGAAAAAGGCGTGAGTGAGCGAGGGGAGTATTGAGTGATGCAATTCATCATTCATCATTCCGCATTCAGCACTTTCCCGCAGAATCTTCCCCATCGCCGGCGTCAGATGGGTGACGGTGACGGCCTGCTGCTCCATCCAGGCATGCAGCATCCCCGGCGCGAAGATGACATCCTGCTGTGGAATGCACAGCGTCCCGCCGCACCACAGCGGAGTGAACGCATCCCGCAACAGCGGATCGTGCGACAATCCCGAAAGCATGGAAAACCGGTCTGACTCGCCAAACCCGAACGTGCGCGTATGCCAGGCCAGGAAATGCGAAAGCGGCCGATGTGTCCCCAAAATCCCCTTGGCCGTCCCGGTCGAGCCGGACGTGAATGCGATGTAGGCCAGGTCGTCGGGATCCACCGCAACCCGCACCGGCTCCGGAGAATAATCGGCCAGGGCCAGCTCGATTTGCTCGGCTGTCGGCGGAAGATTGAGCTGAGCTCTCGCATTGAATTCAAATCCAAAATCCACAATCCGCAACGCCCAAAGGGCACCCGAATGCAAAATCGCCTTCGGTTTCGCCTGGCGCATACAATCCACCAGCCGCGCCGCGGGATAGCTCGGATCGAGGATCAAAAATGCCGCCCCTGCCTTTTGAATTCCCAACAGGGCGCATACAAGTGATGGCCCGCGCTGCCCGACCACCGCCACGATCTCCTGCCGCTGCACGCCCTTGGCCAGCAGATATGCCGCCACGCGGTTACTCAGCGCATCAAGCTGCGCGTACGACCAGCTCTCCGCTTCGGCGCTGATCGCAGTCGCATCCGGCCGCGCCTGCACGTGCTGGGAGAATCGCTCGACAATGCTGCCTTCCCACGTCACCCGCAACGGGGCCGTCGGGTCGGGCAGAAAGCCGCTCGATGGATCAGCCGCCAATGAATGCGCCGACAGCCTTGCCCCCGGCCGCGCCACCGCCTGTTCCAGCAACTTCTCAAACTGCCGCAGCAATTCCACCACCCGCTCTTCGACGAACAATTCGGCGTTGTAAACCAGGTCAAAGCTCATGCCGGCATCGCTCTGGCGGGCATACAGTGTCAGATCGAACTTGGAGGCGGGCGTTGGGTCTTCCACCAACTCCATTTCGAGTGTACCCGCCCTCCCTGTTACCCGGATCCGCCCCTCATCCGGCGGAATCAGGTTGAAAAAGACCTGAAACAGCGGCGTCCGTCCCGGCGCGCGATCGGGATGTAATTCCTCGACCAGCTTCTCAAACGGCAAGTCCTCATGCGCGAAGGCCCCCAGTGCCACATCCTTGACCCGTCCCAGCAGCTCGTGGAACGTCGGCTCGCTGGAAAGATCCGTCCGCAGCACCAGCGTATTGATGAAGAAGCCGACCAGATTTTCCGTCTGCGTATGATTTCGCCCGGCCACCGGCGTGCCGAGAATGATGTCATCCTGTCCGGTCTGCCGAGCCAGCAGAGCGTTGAAGCCGGCCAGCAACGTCATGAAAACGCTGACTCCCTCGCGCCGCGACAGGGCGCTGATGGCGTCGGCAAGGTCATGACTGAATGTCCGCGAAACCCGGCCGCTTCGGTATGTCTGCACCGTGGGCCGGGTCATGTCGGTCGGCAATTCCAGAATCGGCAGGTCGCCACCCAGCTTCTGCCTCCAATAGGAAAGGTGGCCTTCGAGAACTTCGCCGCTCAGCCGCCGGCGCTGCCAGGCCGCGTAATCAGCATATTGCAGCGGCAGCGGCGCCAGCGGCGACTCTTTGCCCGCGGCAAACGCTTCGTACAGCGCTGCCAGCTCGCGCGCCATCACCGAAACCGACCAGCCGTCGGAAACGATGTGGTGCATCGTCAAAAGCAGTATGTGCCGTTTTGGCGCGAGCTTCACCAGCCGGAAGCGAATCAGCGGATCGCTTGAGAGATTGAACGGACGCTCGGCTTCCTCGGCCGACAGCTCGGCAGCGCGGGCGTCGGCATCCGCCTCCGCGCTCACGTCCACCACTTTCAGCACGTGCATTTCTGCCGGCGCAATCGACTGCACTGGCTCGCCATTGACCAGGCTGATTCTGCTGCGCAGCACATCGTGCCGCGCCAGGATCGCATTGATCGCCCGTTCCAGCACAAGCACATCCAGCGGCCCGCGCAGGCGCACCTGATCGGCGATGCTGTACGTCGCCTTCCCCGGCTCGAGCTGATCGAGAAACCACAGGCGCTGCTGGCCATAGGAGAGCGGCGGGCGGGGAGAGGACGAAACGGTGAACCGGCGAACCGGCGAGATGGCGAGTAGTTCTTCGCCGTCTCGCCGGTTCGCCGATTCGCCGTTTCGTTCGACGACTGCCGAGTCGATTGCCTTCGCCAGTCCCGCCACCGTCGGTGATTCAAACAGCGTCCGCAGCGGCAGGTCAACCCGGCAGCGCTCGCGGATGCGCGACATCACCTGCGTTCCCAGCAGCGAGTGCCCGCCCAGCTCGAAGAAATTATCCTCCGCCCCGATGCGCTCGATGCTCAAGACGCCCGACCAGATTTCGGCGATGGCGATTTCCGTCGCCGTGCGCGGACCGACAAACGACAAATTCGCGCTTCGCTGCCGATCCGGCGCCTCCCTCGCCGCCAGCGCCTTGCGGTCCACCTTGCCATTGGGCGATAGCGGCAGCGCATCCAGCAGCACCAAGCTCCCCGGCACCATGTATTCCGGCAGCTCGCGTTTCAACTGCTCGCGCAGCTTGGCCGCCAGTTCGCCCGTCCCCGCGTCGCCGTGGCGCACGTTCCCGTATTCTTTCCACGCCCGGCGCGCAGGCAGCTCGTGCAGGGGGGGTACGTCGGCTGAGTAGTATCCATTCCATCCATTGCGCGACCGATGCCGGAAGATGACATCATACGAACCATCCTGCGCCGCTGACTCCCACGACACTTCCACCAGGTACGGCAGAGAATCGCCCAGCCGCCAGTAATCATTGGGCTCGACACCCTCGGCCAATTCCGCGTCAGCCTTCAAGTGCGCCGCCGCCTGGGTTGGTGCCGCCGCATCAAGAAGATCCTTCGCCTTCACCGCCGCCGCTACCCGCGCATTGGGCACGCCGCGCAGAATCATCACGTCCGGGTCGCGCTCGCGCAAAATCTGCTCGGCGGAGATAGGGGGGGTCCCCCGCGGACCCTGTTCCCAGCGCATCTCGATCACGTTGGCGCCGGCGGGAGCACGGGTGCCCACGTGCAGCACCACGTCATACTTGAACTGCGTGATCTCATTGACCGCCGTCCCGCCCTTGAGATGGATTTCGACGTCGCCAATTGCCGGCACAATCTGCGGCAGTGCCTTGAACAGCGCCGGATCGAGCACCAGGTCTTTCTCATGGGTCATCCGGTCCAGCACCCGCGCCCGCAACGTCTCGGCCGTCGCCCCCTCGGGGGCCCGGCACAATTGCACCCAGGAATGAAACGCCGGCAATAGGGGCAAGTTTCGCACGTCGCCGATGAAGATCGACCCGCCCGGCTCGACAATCCCGGCCAGCCCCTGCAACACTTCGACCAGATATTCAACGCTGGGAAGGTGCTGGGTCACGCCATTGATGATCACCGTGTCGAACGTGCCGTTCAGGGGGGGCAGCTTCGTCAGTTCGTGGGCAGCGCACTGCACCAGCGACACATTGCGATAGCGGGGGTCGCCGCGGCGATTCAGTTCCTCCTGAAGATGATCGAGCCCCGCCTGGGAGATGTCCGTGCCGCAATAATGCTCGCATTTGGGCGCAACCCGAAAGAGCAGCAAACCAGTGCCCACGCCGATTTCCAGCACCCGCTTCGGCCGCAGCGCGTTGATCCGGCTGACGGTGTCCTCCACCGCCTCCACCACCTCGGTTACCGGCAATGGCCGGTTGGTGTAACTGCTGTTCCAGACCGACAGATTGATCCCGTTGTCCCGATCTGAATATGCCACGGTCTGACTGTATAGGTCATCGTACAACTCGCGATATTGCTCGATGTGCTGCTGGACATCGCCCCCCCCTCCGCCCGACTCGCCGGCAGACTGTGGCACCACATACGCCACCAGTTGCTTGTCGCCCGGCCGATCTTCCCGCGCCACCACCACCGCTTCGCGCACAAGCTCGTGCCGCCCCAGCGCCGCCTCGATTTCCCCCAGCTCGATGCGGAATCCGCGAATCTTCACCTGGTGATCGATCCGGCCAAGAAAGTCGATGTTTCCATCGCTCAAAAAGCGTGCCAGGTCTCCAGTTCGATAAAGCCGCTGGCCGGGATCGAACGGGCTGGGTACGAAGCGCTCTTCAGTCAAGTCCGGCCGATTGAGATACCCGCGCGTGATGCCTTCACCGCCAACGTAAATTTCTCCGGCTACCCCAACAGGCACTGGCTGCCGCGCCGCATCCAGGATGTAGATACGCACATTGCTGACCGGCTTGCCGATCGGAATCCGCGGCCGCGATGACCCCTCTTCACAACGATAGACGCTGCACCAGACGCTGGCCTCTGTCGGCCCATATTCGTTGTACAGACTGACCTGCGGCATCCCGCGGAAGTGCTCGGCCACCAACTCTGTCGGGCAGGCCTCGCCGGCAACAATCACCACCTTCAGCGAATTCAGCCCCCCCTGCCGCTCAAGTTTCTCCTCAGCCAGCAGCATCGCGTACAGCGACGGCACGCACAGCAGATGCGAGATGCGGTTGCGCTCGATGATGCCCGCCAGCGCCCCAGGATCCTGATGAGAATTGTCGGTCGGCAGACAAAGCGCCGCCCCTTGCACCAGCGTCCAGAAAATCCCCGCCACCGAGCTGTCGAACGCGAACGATGACAGCAGCAGGTAGCTCGTCAGCGGCTCGGGATATTGCCGCAGCCGCGCCGCCGTGGAATGCACCAGGTTCCGGTGCGAAACCAGCACGCCCTTGGGCTTGCCCGTCGACCCCGACGTATAAATCACGTACGCCAGATTCTCCGCCCCCGCCGCTCGCTCAAGATTCCGATCATCCCCTTCCCCCACTCCCATATCTGCATCCAGTAGGGTGCGCTTCGCGCACCAGTCTTCCGCCGCATCATTGCCCGATGCGCGCCGGCCCAGCGCCGGATGCTCCATCAGATGTTTTTGCGCCAGCACCACCGCCGGCCGGGCATCCTCCAACATGAACCTCAGCCGCTCATCGGGATACGCCGGATCGAGCGGCACGTACGCCCCGCCCGCCTTCAGCACCGCGATGATTCCCAGCACCATCTCCACCGAGCGCTCGGCGGCGATCGCCACCAACACCTCCGGGCCGACGCCGGCCGCACGCAGCTTCCGTGCCCAGGCGTTCGCCCGCCGATTCAGTTCGCGGTAGGTCAGCCGCTTATTACCGGCCGACACCGCCAGTGCATCCGGCGTCTTCTCTACCTGCCGCTCGAACAATTCATGAATGCAATCGTCCCTGGGATACTCCGCGCTGGTTTCGTTCCAATCCAACACCATCTGCCGCCGCTCATCGGTGGTAAGGATTGGCAACTCCGCCAGCTTCGCATTGCCAGTCTCAACCATCCCCTCCAGCAGCACGCGCAGATGCCCGAGCATCCGCTCCACCGTTGCCCGGTCAAACCGCCCGGCCGCATACCATATCCGCAGCAGCAACTCGCTTCCGTCATACGCACACAATGCCAGCGGAAAGGTAGATTTCTCCAACAGCTCAACCGATCGATTCTTCCAAGGCCCGCCCAGTTCTCGCAGCGAGCTTTCCAGCGAATATCCCTCGAACACCACCAGGCTGTCGAAGAGGGATGTCCCCCGCGGCACAGCGCTGCAACCGTGGATTTCAGTCAGGGGCGTGTGCTCGAACGGCCTGACCGCCAGGTGCTGCTGGCGCAACTCCTTCAGCCATGGCAGCACCGTGGCATCGTTCCCCAGCTTGACGCGCACCGGCACCGTATTGATCAGCAATCCGACAATTGATTCCGCGTCCGGCACGCTCGACCGGCGGCAGGCCCGCGTGGTTCCAAATACCACGTCGCTTTCTCCGCTGTAGCGCGCCAGCAGCAGCGCCCACGCCCCCTGCAGCAGCGTGTTGAGGGTCAGCCCATTTGCTTCGGCGAACTCTCGCAGCGCCGCCGTCGATTCCGCTGACAACTGTGCCGCGCTGGCGCGATGCTCATCACCGCCGGGGCAGTCCGGAATCTCGCTGGCGATCAGTGGCGTAGGAGCGGTAAACCCATCCAGCAGTTCCCGCCAGAATGGGTGAGATTTGCTGAAATCCTGCTCCTGCAGCCAATTGATGTGATCGCTGAACGGCCGGTGTGTCGCCAGGATCGCACCCGTCTCGCCCGTCAAGGTCTGGTAGATGCTGAATACCTCTTCCAGCACCGTCCGAATCGCCCGCCCATCCAGCAGGATATGATGAAACGTCCAGATCAGCTTGTACTCGTCCTCACCGTGGGCGGCCAACCGCAACAGCGTCAGCCGCATCAGCGGGGCGACTGACATGTCAAAGCCCCGGCGTCGGTCCGCGCGAAGAAATTCGTCGATATATTGCTGCTTTTGCTCCAGGCCGCGATCACTCAGATCGACAACTGCCCATGAGCACGGCGCATTGTCGTGGACTTGCTGTATCGGCTTGGAAACCTCTTCCCACTGAAAGCTGCTGCGCAGGATGGGATGACGGTGGATAACGCGTTGCCAGCTTTGCTCCAACTTGCCGGCGTCGATTGTTTCGGACAATGTGCAGATGAGCTGCTCGATATTCGTCCCGCCATCGGGTTCGAGCACGGCGTGAAAAAGCATCCCCTCCTGCAGCGGTGAAAGCGCGTAGCTGTCGGGCAGACCTTCGCGTTCGCGCAGCGGGGCCAGCGGCGGTATCTCGCGCTTGGCGGCGGGTACTGGTGGCCGGTCGCTGATCAGCTTGTTCTCCGACATACCCACATCCTGACGTGCCTCAAACCGGCTGAACCGTTCGGCCAGTCTATTTTCTCGTCGCCGTATGTCCTAGCAATATTTTGGCGCACAACCTCACCACGGCTAAAGTTTTTCCGCATTTCATCAATCGAAATAGGCGCCCTCGGCAGACTCCACGACGCAAAGTGTCTGACAGGCCGGGAAAGATATCAGAAATCCACCCAGATGCAGCGCAGATTCTGCCGGAATATCCCTTACACAACTCACCTACGCATTACCTATCTTATCTCTTTCGATTAATCGGCAGGGCTGATTCAGTTCGCGTTGGCCCGGTGGTTGGGAAGTGCCATGGATTTCTTCGTGACGATCTTATCCATCTTAACAACGTCCCAATCCTTCCCCTTCACGGCCGAGAGCGCATGCAGGTTGTCATCATTCCACCGCGGGTCCGGTGCGCCGCTCAAAAACCAGTCGCTTCCATTATCGGCCAGAATCATCCCGTACTTCTTCAGCGCGGTCAGAATTACCTTGTCTTCCGCTGGGAATTTTGAAACGTCGTAGTCCGCTTTCAGCCGCACCCGCATCCCCATCGGCGGCAGCTTGGAATCGTTGGATCGGCTGGCGAAGTGACGCGCGGGCGCCACATACGCTCGGCGGCTATGCTGCCCCGTGAAGCGCAGGGCATGGGCGATTTCCTTCTGCTCGACGGCCTCATCATACCGCACCAGGCCGGGGAAGATGGGCAACCCGGCGGCATCAGCGCTGGTCCAGCCGGCGGGGCGGGTGGTCCTCCTGGTCAGATCGAAAACCGCGGCCGAGCCGGCTTTCCACGACTTGCCGTCTTCGCCCAGGAACGCGCGATAGAGCTCGTACACCATCCAATGATCCCGGTCGATCACCAGCACGTGCCGGTCGCCGTCGCTCTTGGCGCCGCCTTCGATCGGCGCATCCAGCGGCACCGGATACGGGCCGGCGTCGCTCTCATCGACGTAGTCGGTGAAGGTGATCTTCACCTTCGGCTGGTCCTTGCCGACGATTACGTACGGGATGCCCGAAGGTGCGCCGTTCCAGACCGTGCCAAAGTCCGCGTGCAGTCCCTTGTTCAACCCGATGGACGCGAGCAGCGCCGCCGAATCCGGATCGACCGCCTCCTTGGAAATATCGCGGTTCCAGGGATCATCTTTGGGGAAGATGCGCTTGCCGTGCAGCGATGCATTGGCGCCGAGTTCAGGCTTCTTGTCTTCATCGCGCCCGGTAGCTGCGCCGGCCAGCAGTGCAATCACGATGACACCCATCACGGTGCGAATTGAAATGTGCATTTGTCCTCCTGTCCCAAGCAATCCGATTCTTCGCGTTGTCCTATGGCGGCGAAACCTCATCATCCCGCCAATTTTTCCAGCGCCTTTCTCCCGGCAATCGCGGCCTGGGCGCGATTGGTTAGATCCAGGGAATCGACGGTCATCCATCCATCGAAATCGGCCGCATCCAGATTCGCCAGCAGCTCATTCCACGCAACGTTTCCCTGCCCGATCACCGTCGGCTGGGTTCTCCGCTCCGATCCGGCCAAGGCATCGCGGGCGCGGACGTGGCGGATCATCGGCCCCAGCGCATCAAACGTTTCATCGAGCGACCAGTCATCGCGCAAGACGGCCACCGGATCGAAATCGACCCCGAACCAGGGACAGTTCGCCTGTCCCAGGGCACGCTGCAAGGCGGACAACGGCGAAAGCTCGCTGCGGAATGCCACGATGACGCCGTAGCGGTCGGCCTTCGCTCCCAGCTCCGCCAATGCCCCATCCACCTGCGATGCGAACACCGAATCAAGCTGCTGGGGAATCTCCGTGAGGCTGGTAGATTCCGGCGCTGGATTCGCGGCCAAGCTCGGAAGAATCAGCAACCCAGCCTGTTCCTGACTGACGCGAGGCCGGGACTTGGCTTGTCGCGGCGGCACCGGCAGCGGGCCAAGATCGACACACAGCATCTTCGCCTGCAGCTCCGCGGCCGCGTTCATCGCCCGCTCAAGCTGGTGCAACGCCCGATCGACATCGGCGCCCTTGGACAGGCCGCCCGCGCCCAGGTCCATGCGCAGTCCCACCAGTTCCTGCTCCTGCGTCGCCAGCACGTGGCGAAATTCGCGTCCCCCAGTCCCGCCCAGCGCCGGAATATCCAGTTGTGGCGACCACACATCGAACAAAACCCCGCGAAATCCGGCCTGCCGCGCCAGCTTTGGCACCGCCCGCGGATCATCCGACATCGCCGCCGCCAACACCGATAATTTCATGGAGATATTGTAGAGCCCACCACCCTCTCCACCAATCTCAGATAATACGGCGTGATGCTCCCGGTTCCGTGCTTTCCCTCAAGCACGAAGCGCTTGTTGATCGAGTGCAGGTGGTCCGCCGGCCAGGTTTCCAAATGCTCCCCCCAGTGCGCGCTCCGCACCGAAACCAGCCCGTCATTATCCCCCTCAACGTCGAAGACGACCTTGTGCGATGGCATAAGAAGGGGGGTGATCTGGTTCCAGGGGCGGGCACAGGAGACAGAGAAATACTTCACGCCGGGGGCATTCTCCACGCACTCGTTGAAGCGGGCGCAGCGTTCGGTGGTCAGGTCGCGAATCCCCTCGACGTCGATGCCGAGAAAATTCATCAGCTTGAATCCGCCCAGCCGCTGGCCAAGGTGCCGCACGCACCAGTCGGCGTAAGGACTGCCGTGGTGCGGCGTGGTGACGGTGATCAACGTCTCAACCCGCTCGGCCATGCCGAGCTTGGAGATCATGTATCGCGCATCCAGCCCGCCAAGCGAATGGGCAATGATCGCGATGCGGGTCGGGGGTCCGGTCTTGTCGCCGGCCGGCGCGCCACGAGCGGCGTCAGCGCCCATCACGTCAAGCTGGCGGAGAATCGTCTCCTTCAATTGCCTGGCGCGTTTCTCGATGCTGCCGGTGGGATGGACCCGCGAGATGATCAGCGAATGGCCGAGGCGGATCAATGCCCGATCCACCCCAGTAAAGTAGGACATGCGGAAACTGCCAATTTGAAACTGTCCAAATCCAAATAGGCCATGATGGAGAACAATCGGGGTCATATTGTCGCGCATATCATAGCGACTGCAGGAGTAGGGTTGGGCGTGCCCGCCCACCGCGCGGCACGGGTGTAGCGCATGTTTTTGGCAACCGTCTTTTTCTGGCCCCCTCGCCCGGT
>DAIOHQ010000011.1:0-38430 GCA_036744635.1 Tepidisphaeraceae bacterium
CTTGGCGCTATCGCCAGGGGCGTTTTGACACGCGAACTGCGGAAGTCGGGTTAGCATGGGTAAAAATTTCTAATTTTTCCGTTGGAAAAAATCGAAAGACTGGATATGGTGATTGCTGTTCTGAGAGGTTCAATTCGGCTGTGCACCTCGCGCATAGGCAAGCGCCGGCAGGCGTAAAAAAACGAAACCCTGACGGCGTGGCTGAGAGATGTAATCAGCAAGCAGTTCACACGAGGCGCCCAACCTCCTACAGGGAATCGATCCGTCGCAGCCCTCGAAGCGCGCCGGACCGGTTAGGCAGTGATCGCTCAAGACGCTGAAGGGCAACTCGCCCGCGGCGCATCAGCGGGAAGGAATTTGAAAGTCCCATCTGATGCGCCGTCTGCAAGTGAAGCCCCCGAGCGGATAGGCGCTGGAAGCAGTGGCCGGCGATCGTTGATCCATGCGGGGTCGAGCCCACGTGGAAGCACCAATGGGTGCCCGAATACCTGCAAGAGGCAAAGCCCAAGGCAGTAATAGGCCCCAGCAGCACGCGGGAAGGGATCAGTGCTCGGGCCGGCGTGTTCGCGCGGATCGAATCCCAGAAGCCGCGGTGACCATCGCACGTTTCGGCGGATCGCAGCAGTGGGTGAATGGCAAGTCAGGCGACGCCGATGCCTCGAACAAAAAATATCGAGGGTGTGAACGGTCAGGAAACGGCAGGTGGGATACCAGGAGCGGCGACGCTCCGAAGCCCGCGAGCATAGAGCAAAACTGCGAAGGGCAGAACCCCATGAGCGCTGCCGGGAACCAGAGTCCCGGCCAAGTCATGACCTGCCCGTCATGCGAGTAGCGGAACATCGCGCGTACCAGAAAAAACCGGCGATGCATGACGCGCAACGGGCGGCGCTGATTCTGACGATTTCAGTCCAGCGCCCAAGCGAAAACCCGCAAGGGCCAGCCGCTCGCTCGACCACTCGGCACATGCCGAGTTGCAGCAGCGAACGATCAAGGCCGAAGCGGGAATGTCCGGATGCCGGCAGCACCGGATAGCGCAGCATGACCCCACGCGCTGAAGGGAACCGAACCTCATGAGAGGCGCTTTGCCCCACCTGTCGGCGGTGTTCATTCATCGCAGGCGGGCGCGGGCGAAGCCGGCGAGGCAGGATCGATTCGCGGTGCCCGAAAGGGCGGTCACGAATCCGAACGTTGCAGCGCAACGCCAAGCCGCGCCAAGCCGCCGTCCCCCGTGGCCACTCATTCAGGCCGGGACGGCAACCGGGGTGCAGGTCCGAATCCTCGGACGCGGCCAAAGCCAATGCCGCCGCACCACTCCCGGCCACAGCGCTTGTCGCGGCAGCGAATCGCAAGAACGTGCAGGACGGCGCCGTCAGCAATGATTGCCCGCCCGCCATGCCCCGTACGCGAACCTCTGAAGAGGCACAACAGCCGAAACCTGACCTCTCTTTTTTGGGCAATGGGTCAGTTTGAAATTTCCGGGTGCCACAGGTCGCGGTACTCCGAGACCTGTGCCGCGTAGCGACGCGGTAAGACCTAGGTCTGCGAGTACGCCGACCTGTGGCACCCAAACTGACCCACTACCCTTTTTTGGCGGACATCTCGCCCGCCGAGCGAACCGAAGCCCCGCATGAGTATGCGGGGCTGTTTTTTGATCTGGTCAGGTTGGATGCGCCGTGCTTCTCGACATCTGCATCCCATTCGTGCTATTTTGCCCCCTGATTCTCCGCTGACGCCCGCAACGCAATCGGGCCGCCGGCATTCGCTCCAGACGCTCGCGTCGCAACGCTTGGGAAAGCTCCGTGACTCAGCTCGCACCCCTTGGCGGGTGGCTTGAACGCCACGTGAAATCACTCGTTCGCCGCATTCCCGGCGACTCCTGGGTTGATGCGCCCTATGTTTCGCAAACCAATCCGATCATCGTCGGCGGCTGCGGCCGTAGCGGCACCACGCTGCTGAGCGTCATGCTCGATTGCCACCAGAATCTCTGCTGTGGCCCGGAAAGCCGCCTCTTCGCCTCGCTGGGCATGAATCCCGGCCGCCTGGCCGACCTCTTTCATCTCCCCCGATTCCGCGTGCTCGAATTAATCCGCTCCAGCCCGAGCAAGTCGCAGTTTATCCAGCGCTTCGCCGCCGAGTATAGCGTATCGCGCGGCAAGATGCGCTTTGCCGAAAAGACACCGGGAAACATCCGCAGCGCGGATTACATCTGGCGCCACTTTCCCAAGGCAAAAATCGTACACGTCATCCGCGACGGCCGCGATGTGGTCTGTTCCCTGCGCACCCATCCCAAGTACAAGCTCGTGCGTGGCCAGCGCGTGGAAACCGGCATCCGCCGCCCGCTCGATCCCTGCATCAAGCGCTGGATCACTTACGTGCGCGCCGGCTTGGCGCTGCGACGCGACCCGCGCTACTGTGAGCTGCGTTACGAAGATCTGGTGAAGGACACCGAAGGCACGTTGCGTCGGCTGATGGAATTTCTGGCCGAGCCGTGGGACCCGGCGATGCTGCGCTATCACGAGCAGAAATACGCCTCGGTCGACCCACGCCGGGCGGTTCAGGGACCAGGGGTGGATGCGCCGATCTACACTTCCGTGATGGGGCGATGGCGCAAGGATCTGACAGCGGATGAGCGGGCGCATTTTACTGCCACCGCTGGATCTCTGCTGGCGGAATTGGGTTATGATCCGCAATAACAGGTCCGCAGAAGCGTTTGTTGTCGGTGGACTGGTTGACTAACCTCCGCCGTTCGATGAACGTCTTTGTCATGGGCTTGCTGAAGGAGTTATGCGCAACTTCAATCGTTTACCACTGCGAGAATCGCTGCGCTGCCTAGTCGCTGCCGGCCTTCTGTTGTGCATTGGCGCGACGCAACATCCGCTGCCGGCGTCGCAGCGGCCGGTGAAGGCGTGGTTTGAGGCCAAGGGAATCTGCACCTTTCCGCTAGGAAAAGTAGGGCTACCGAAGACCGGCGACGAGATCGCGGCCTCTCTCACCGAAGGATTT
The DNA here is from genome assembly GCA_036744635.1 of Tepidisphaeraceae bacterium. Taxonomy (GTDB): domain Bacteria; phylum Planctomycetota; class Phycisphaerae; order Tepidisphaerales; family Tepidisphaeraceae; genus DAIOHQ01. The sequence continues at coordinate 3,004 of DAIOHQ010000011.1, forward strand.
AAGCGCGTGCTAACGCTTCCTGACGCCACCAAAACACTGGCCACCCTCGACGGGCTGGAATTTCCTGTTCTGCACTCGCTTCTGATTAACCTCACCGATACCCAGGGCGACACCGAGCGCAAAAGCCCGAAGTTGAGCAAGAAGACCGACCCGCAGCCGGGGCTGGACGTGGCAAGACTGGTGATTCAGGGGCATCCATTTGTCTACGAGGCCGCCAAGATCAATCTCGACTTGATCGCCAGCGACGCGAAGCTCAGCCTGCAGCCGGACCGCAAGGGCAACCAGGTGCTTTTCCTGGCGGATGTAAAGGAAGGGAAGCTGACCTGTGACATTTCGGTTGCGGACATTGAGGCGCTGTTGTTGGCGGTGGCGCAGAATGCGGGAAAGGAAAACGGCATCGAGGTGCGCAGGGCGACGATCAAGGTGGCCGTCCCCGAGCCGCGCTCCCTGTCGGCCGACATTTCCTGCGTGGTCCACAAGGGGCTGATTACCGAAACCGTCCACATGAAGGGGACTCTGGTGATCGATGACGAGCTGAACGCCAAGGCGTCGGGCCTGAAGGTGAGCGGCGACGGCCCGGTGAGCGCGGTCATCATCGGGCTGATGGCCCGATCAATCGAAAAATACGAAGACAAGAAAATGCCGCTGGTTTCCTTTCCTTCCCGCAATGTCAAGCTCAAGGACATTCAGTTCAAGGCGGATGATTCCTTGCACCTCACCGCCTCGTTCGGCACCTGAAGCCGAATTATTGCTTCGTGCGCTTGCAACCTCCCTCGTCGCGGGTACATTTTGCGACCTTTTGGGCGAAACCAGCGTAAAATTAATTTGGCTATCAACGAGGAAAGATCATGCGAGCAAGCGAAATCCGACGGGGGCAGGCCGTCATCATTGACTCCAAGCTTTATGTAGTTACCAGCGCCGACCACAACACGCCCGGCAATCTGAGGGCGAAGGTGCAGTTCAAGATTCGTGACGTCAGCAAGGGCACGATCATGGACAAGCGGGTTGGGGCCACCGACGACATCCAGACTGCCACCCTGGATCGCCGCCAGGTTGAATATCTCTACAGCGACAACGAAGGCCACGTGCTGATGGACCTGGAAACTTATGATCAGGACAGCATTCCCAAGGAAGTGTTCGGCGATGATATCCTGTATCTCAAGCCCAACACCCAGCTTATGGCCATGTTCCACGAGGGCAAGGTGGTCAGCTACGAGCTGCCCAAGACCGCCGATCTGAAGGTGATCGATACGCCTCCGGGCATCAAGGGAGCGACGGCCACCAATCAACAGAAGGATGCGACGCTGGAGACGGGTCTGAAGACGCGCGTGCCGCCGTTCATCGAGATCGGCGAGACCATCCGCATCAACACCGAGACCGGCGGCTATCTCAGCCGGGCCTGATTCGATCCTGTCGCCAATCCAGGACACGCGATGAGCGATGCGGAAATCGCCAAACCATTGACGCAGGACCAGCTCGCGGAGTATCGCGAGCAGGGGTACGTCATGCTCGGGCGGATCGTGAGCGATGAGCAACTCGCGTCGCTGCGCGCCGAGGAGGCGCGGGTGCGAAGATATCCCTTCGTGAAGGAAGATGGCACGATCGAAAAAGATGGGCTGACGATTTTCCGCTCGCAGCTCTGCGACTACTCCGAGCCGATCCGCCGCTTCGTGACGCTGGGGGACCACGTGCAGATTGCCAGGCAGCTCGTCGGGCCCAACCTCTGTTTCTGGTTCAACCAGTACGTGACGAAATTGCCGGATGATCCGGCCGGCAAGCTGGCGGAGTTTCCCTGGCATCAGGACAATGGCTACGTCGGTATAGAGCCGGCCAACAACGTGACGATCTGGTGCGCCCTGGACGATGTCGATGAAAAAAACGGCTGTGTCTGGGTGATGCCACGGAGTCACAAGAAGGGGCTATTGCCGCACACGCAGTCGAAGAATTCCTGGCACTTTACCGTACCGGTGGAGGGCGACGGCGTGCCCGCGCGGCTCAAGGCCGGCGAGGCGGTGGCTTTCACCGGGCTGACGCTGCACCGCTCGAAGCAGAATTTCACCAACAAACCGCGGCGGGCATTCTTCATGGAATATGCCGACGCCGCCTCCACCTACGGCCCGGAAAAAATCCCGGTGGTCAAATCCCCCAAGTCCTGGCTGGTGGCGGGGCAGATCGAATGGCCGACGCCGAAGCGGCCAATCTAAACGACCGTGGCCAATTCATCGCCACTTGTCATGCCGCGTGCCCGTAGGGGCGGGGTTTCCCCGCCCTCTTCCACTTATCATGCCATGTGCCCGTAGGGGCGGGGTCTCCCCGCCCTCTTCCACATAGGGCGGGGAGACCCCGCCCCTACAAGTGGTGCATCGCTCATTTCGCCCCGACGACATTCATCCCCGCATACATGAAGAGCATGGTGAAGAAGATCGCGGCCGCGGCCACGATCAGCGGGACGATCCACCACCACCAATTGGGATCGCGCTTCGGGGGCGGGGCATAGTCGAGGAGTTGGGCGGGTTTCTTTTCCACGCATGAGATAGTAGGCAGCGCAAAAAGAGCGGGCATCCCGTTTCGGGACGCCCGCTCCGCATTCTCCCATCCTGTCGTTTCTAGGCCCGAGCGAGCGCAGCCTTGGCCGCCGCTATCTCCGCTGGTGACACCTGGTCGGGTGTGATTGCTGTGATGAATTCGGGATATCCCGGAGCGCCCATTTCGGGGATGTCCAGACCGGCGATCTCGACTTCCGGCGGGACGCGATTGCCGCCGACGACCTTGCCGACGAGCCAGAAAATGGCGCCGCCGGCACAGAAGTTCCAGGTGAAGCAGGCCACGCCCATGATGCACTGGCACATGAACTGTTTGGAATCACCGTAGAACAGGCCGGTCACGCCTCTACCGGCAACACCCAGGTAGGAAACCACGCCTATGCCGTTGTATCCCTGCCCGTAGGTTCCATCGGCGAACAGCCCAAGGGCAAGGATGCCCCACAAGCCATTGACGCCATGGACGGAGATCGCGCCGACGCAGTCGTCGATGCCGATCTTCTCCCAGAAGAAGACACTCCATACGACCAGGACACCGGCAATCGCTCCGATCAGGAACGCCGCCCAGGGAGTGACGAAGGCACAGGGAGCGGTGATGGCCACGAGCCCGGCCAACATACCGTTGCACATCATCGACGGATCAGGCTTACCGAACCGAAGCCACATGTACAGGCAGCTTGCCAGAGCGCCCGCGGCGGAGGCGAGCATGGTATTGACCGCAATCACGCCGATACGACTGTCGGAGGCGGCCAGTGAAGAACCGGCATTAAAGCCGAACCAACCGAAGGCGAGGATGAACGTTCCCAACATGACCATCGGGATGTGATGGCCGAGGATCGGCTTGGGTTTGCCGTTCTCGTCATATTTGCCGATGCGCGGCCCGAGCAGCATGGAGCAGACAAGCCCGAGAACGCCGCCTTGCATATGGACGACCGATGAACCGGCGTAGTCCACGCCACCGTGACCCCAGCCCATCTTCATGCCAAGCTGAGCCAACCATCCACCGCCCCACACCCAGCAGCCATAGGTGGGATACAGAATGGCTCCGATGAAGAGGCTGTAGATGAAGAAGCTCTTGAAGTTCCAGCGTTCGGCCAACGCGCCTGTGGGGATCGTTGCGGTGGTGTCCATGAAGACCATCATGAACAGGAACCAGACGACGGCCGAGGCGTTATAAGTCTGGCCGGAGAGGAAGAACCCCTTGCCGCCGAGGATGCCCCAGTCGCCGACATGAATCAGCCACTGATTCATTACCGGGATGCCGCCAAGACCGCCAGGGCCGCCGATGGTTGCTCCACCGGCCGCATTGGCGCCTCCGCACATGAAGGCATAACCGCAGACAAAGAATCCGGTCATGCCCAGGGCATACACCAGAAAGTTCATCGACATGGTATGGGCGGCGTTCTTGGCACGGCAAAGCCCGGTTTCAACGAGGGCGAAGCCCGCCTGCATGAACATAACCAGGAATCCGGCAACCAGCGCCCAAGTCATGTTAATCGAGTAATAGGCGTGGGCCAGCATGGGGACCAGAGCCTCGACGGTTGGTTTGGCAGGCTGGCCCTTCTCGTCGAAACCGAAAGGTTGGAAATCGGAGCCGTCCTCCTTCTTGGCGCCGCCGGCAGACCAGCCGCCCAACCAGGCATTGGGCTTGTAGAGTGAGCCGGTGAAATCGAGGCCGGACGGATCTACGCCCGGCTTGGTGGGGTCCTCATTGAATCCCATCGACTGCGAGGCGGCCGCCTCCTGCGTTGTCGGTGATGTCGCCGGCGCTTCATCCGCTCTGGCTTGGTGGGTGGACATCAGCAGCAACGCTGCGAGGATGACCAGCATCCCCGAAACTCTGAATTTGATCCGCCGCGATAGTACGTACGAAACCATGGATTCTGCTCTCCCGTCTAAGGGTAGAAATGTCCATCGGACCGCTCTAAGGCATCGCCTTACGCACATCAGTGACACACCGATGACGTCTGGGCCAAAAGCAACCAATGTGCCAGCCTCAAGTTTGTGAAAACGTCGCTATTCCCTGCAAAGCGTTTAAGACATGTGCTTAAGAACTATGCAATGGCAAGAGACCGGGCAAAAGATTGCGCAATCAGTACACGGTTGAGGAAAGCCGTGGGTGTGCGGCGGGAGGGGGATGAGCGGCGGCGGAATTGGGGTGGGTGGCGGGGGAGTTGAAGAGAGTGTTGATGGGGTAGAGCGTGTTTGGGGTGTCGACGTGCCTGGCACGGGTTGAGGAAAACCCGTGCTACGGGAAGAGCGCTTGCGCTTCTTGCGCATGGGCTGGGCAGCCCATGCCACACAAGGCCATCCACGGTTTTGGGCGAACCTGGGCGGGCGCTAGGCGTTTGATTTCCCATACGTTAACCTAACGTGTGACGCATGACTTCCACCTTGCAGGATATTCTCGGCGCGGACGGGGCGATTGCCCGGCGGCTCGGGGAGAAGTACGAATTTCGCCCGCAGCAGCTTGAGATGGCATCGGCCGTCGAGCGGGCGTTTGAGGAGGGGCATCACCTGCTGGTGGAAGCGGGGACGGGGGTGGGAAAATCGTTCGCCTATCTTCTGCCGGCCATCGACTACGCGGTGAAGAAAAGGAAGCGGGTGGTGATCTCGACGCACACGATCGCGCTGCAGGAGCAATTGATCGACAAGGATATCCCGCTGTTGCGGTCGGTCTATCCCGATGAGTTCAGCGCGGTGCTGGTGAAGGGGCGGAGCAACTACCTGTGCCGGCGGCGGCTGGATCAGACGCGGGCCCGGCAGAACATGCTGTTCGAGGAGCAGCGGCAGCTCGAATCCTTGTGGATGATCGAAGAATGGGCCAACGAGACCGGCGATGGTTCGCTGACCACCCTGCCGGCCACGCCGGAAATGGGGGTGTGGGACAAGGTGTGTGCCGAGCACGGCAACTGTCTGGGGAAGAAGTGCGAGCATTACCAGAACTGCTTCTGGCAGTCGGCCAAGCGGCGCATGCAGGGTGGCAACATCCTGGTGGTGAACCACGCCTTGTTCTTCGCGGACCTGGCGCTGCGCATGGCGGGGGTGAACTATCTGCCCAAGTATGACCTGGCCGTGCTGGATGAGGCGCACACGGTGGAGGATGTGGCCGGGCAGCATTTCGGACTGAAGGTTTCCGAGAGCGGCATCAAGTATCAGCTCCGCCATCTGTATGATCCCAAGCGCGGCAAGGGGCTGCTGACCGCCACGGGAGGCTCCTGGGCCAATGATGCGATCAGCGATGTGGTGGACCTGCACTCGCGGATTGAATATTTCTTCGAGCGCTGCGTGAATTGGCAGGAAAACCATGGCCGGGCCAATGGCCGGATGCACGAGGCCAACGTCATCGCCAATGACATATCGCCGAAGCTGATGGATCTGGCCCTGCACCTCAAGGCGATGCTGACCAACCTGACCAAGGATGAGGAGATCTCGGAGATCAGCTCGCAGGCGGCCAAGGTGGAGGTGCTGGCCCAGAGCCTCGATGGCATTCTGGCGCAGAAGATGAGCGATGCGGTCTTCTGGATGGAGACCAGCGGCCACACGCCCAAGCGCGTCACGCTGCACGCGGCGCCGGTGAATATCGCCGAGGCGCTGAAGGAGCATTTGTTCGGGAAGATTCCCAGCGTGGTGCTGGCCAGCGCTACGTTGTGTACGAGCGGGAAAAAGGTCTCGCGGTCCAAAAAAAGTGGCACGGGCTACCAGCCCGTGCGCAACGCCAAAGGCGCATCCATTCAGATCCGCGACGGAGCTTACCTGCCACATTGGACTGCCGCAGGAGAAATTTATGCCATCACGTTTCGCCTCGCCGATGCGCTCCCGAAAAAAGTGGTGGAAGCATGGTTGCGGGAACGCGAGTCGATCGTTGCCAGCGCGGCGAAACAAGACAGGTCACTCACACAGACAGAGAGTGACCGGCGGGCTCACCTGTATTCTGAAAGGATCGAGAGCCAACTTGATCTTGGAAACGGCAATTGCTTCCTGGGCAACGCACAAATTGCTCAAGTCGTAAGCGAGCAGCTTGCGCACTTCAACGGCGAGCGATATCGCCTATTGGCGTGGTGCATCATGCCGAATCACGTGCATGTTGTATTACAGCCAAGGCCGGGGTTCGAGTTGCCGCAGATCATGCATGCGATCAAGTCATACACGGCCAACCGGGCCAATAAGCTTCTCAATCGGCGCGGAGCGTTCTGGCAGCCGGAATATTTTGATCATCTCATTCGCGACGAAGAGGATTTGCGGCACGCGGTGCAGTATGCGTGGTTGAACGCGGAGAATTCGGGGATGCGCGATTGGCAATGGCGAGGGAAGGATGAGGCAACATTGCAGGCTGCACTTGATGGGCCAAAGGACGAATCTCCGCTCCGCGTTGTGCATGGGCTGGTAGCCCATGCCACGTCCATAAATCCCGCGTTCGCGTATATTCAGTCGCGGCTGGGGGTGGAGGAGGCTCGGACGCTTCAGCTTGGGTCGCCGTTTGATTACGCGAACCAGGCGATTTTGTATATCGAGCCGAATCTGCCGGAGCCGAATGACACGAACCGGTTCTTGCCGGCGGCGTGCGAGCGGATCATTCATTATCTGCAGCAGACCAACGGCGGGGCGTTCGTGCTGTTTACCAGCTACAAAATGCTGATCGACGCGGCCAACCGGCTTGCGCCGGCGCTGGAGGAGTTGGGCTACCCGATTCTGGTACAGGGGCAGGGGGCGCCGCGGCGGATTCTGCTCGACCGGTTTCGCTCGGCCGACAATGCTGTGCTCTTCGGAACCAGCTCATTCTGGCAGGGGATCGACGTGCAGGGGGATCGGCTGCGCAATGTGATCATCGTCAAACTGCCGTTTGCGGTGCCGGATGAACCATTGACCGAGGCCCGGCTGGACGCGGTCAAGCGCGCCGGCGGAAATCCGTTCATGGACTATTCGGTGCCGGAGGCCGTGATCAAATTGAAGCAGGGTTTTGGCCGGCTGATCCGCTCGAAGACGGACAAGGGAATCGTGGTGATTCTGGACAGCAGGGTGACGGCCAAGCACTACGGAAAGATGTTTCTGGATGCGCTGCCGGAGTGCAAGCGGGTGATCGTGCCGTAGGGAGGAAGTTTGGCCGGGTCGATTTGTTTGCAGACGGCCTGACAATCCGCATACCCTTTGAATATGGCATTCGTGCAACAATCGATCGAACGCCGGCTTTCGGCGCTGCTGGGCGCGGAAGTGACGTTTGAGAAATTCAAGCTTTCGCTGCTCGGGGGTTCGATCGAGGCGGGCGGGGTGAGGGTGGCGGCGGGCGCGGGCGCGGGGGCGGAACCGATTCTGACGATTGGGCGGATCAAGGCGGAAATTTCCATTGCACGGGCGATGAAGAAAGAGATCGTGGTGAAGTCACTGGCGATCGAACGGCCGCGCTTCACGCTGGTGCGGCGAGCGGATGGATCGCTGAACCTGCCGGGGCGGGCGAAGGCGCAGGCAGCGCCCGCTGCGGCTGCGCCGCAAGAGGCGGTCGAGGAGGAGGCGCCAAAATCATGGGCGCTGGAGGCGCACAAGGTCTTGCTGATCGACGGGGAAATTCATTACCGCAGCGAGGTGGCCGGCGACGAAGGTTACCACGTCTCGGCAGAGTCTATCCTGGGGGAAGTTCGCCAGGCGGGGGGGAAGGGGGGGGGAGGAGCGGCGGGGGGAGATTTGGCGGTGACGCTGCTGACCGACTCGGTGGGCCGGCGCGACCGGCCGCAGGAATTGGGGGCGATCAAGGCCAGCATCACGCTGGGCGGGGCGGCCGATTTTTCCCGCATCGCTGGCGCATCGGTGCAGGGGGAATTGTATTTCGCGGACGATGCCCGCCTGGAATTCGCCATGCCGGCGCTGTCGGCTCGGTCGGGCCGCTTCAAGTTTGGCGGGAAGGTCGAGCTGGCGAAATTTCGCGCGATGGTTCCGCCGACGTTGGCGCTGCTGCATGCCCTGATTTCCACCATCCGCGGCATCGTCGAAGTAAACATCGAAGGCAAGGTGGATGTGGCCAAGGGGATGGAAATTTCCACCGCCCATTTGAGCGCAACCGATTTCGCGATAGCATGGCCGCGTTGAAGCCGCTGCACGATTTGAGGTCGTTCGCGGAGCGGCGAGTGCTTGATGCTGTAGGTGGCTTGGAAAATATGGCTGGATTCGGGTGCATGGGTACATCCACCGCTCCTCCAACCATGGCAGACAAGAATGTCCGCCCCACCAGTGTAGGGTGGGCGTACTCGCCCACCGTTCGTTTCGGTGGGCGAGTACGCCCACCCTACAAGAACCATGGCAGACAAGAAGGTCCGCCCCACCAAATCAAGCGGCGCTGCATCCCCCTGACCGAGGAGACAAGCATGTGGGGCAATCGACTGGGTTGGGGGATTTCGGGCGCTATCGTCATCGGCGCGCTGGGGGTCTATGCGCTGATCGTGCTGGCCATGAAGCCGTCGCCGCCGACGGCGTTCATCACCGGACATCCGGATTATCTCACGCGGGTGGAGTTGCCGGTCGATCCGCGCACGGTGGTGAAGGTGATGACCGACGATTGCGATGCCGGGCCGATGTATCGCGAGGCCATCAATGACGTCGGCAGGCACCAGGTGTTGTACGACCAGTTTGGCGAAGGGCGGGCGCCGATGGAGCGGGTGGGCGAGCTGAAGGGAGTCGACAATCTGCTCAAGGCGGCCAAGTGCAAGCGGATGACGCTCTTCTCGGCCAATCCCAAAGAGGTGGTGAATTACATCGGTGAACGCGAGCCGATTGAGGCCCTGGCGAAGGTGGCGAAGGCCGCGATTGCGATTGGCCTGCGCAGCAAGGAGAAGGATCCGGAGACCGCCCGCAAGTATTACGAGGCCGCGTTCTCCCTGGGCACGAAGATGTACGAAGAGCGCGTGGTGTACGAGGAATTGCAGGTGGGCATCGATCTGCTGGGAACCGCCGCGTCCGCGCTGAAGAGCCTTGTCAAGGAAAAGGACCCCGCGGCGGCTGATGCGCTCGGCAACTTCGACGCCAGCAAGCTGGAATATTTTCAGAACCGCATCGCCCCGGTCATGCGGGTGATCAGCTCCATCGACCCGAACGTGCAATTCCAGCACACCGGCGATGTTTTCAAGCTGGCCAGCCCGGACAACGAAGAAAAAATGTTCCGCACCGAAGCGGTGCTAAAGCTGGGAAGGCAGAAGTATTTCGCCGCTCGTTCGGCCGATCAATGGGGCGCCCGGCGGATTTTGCGGAAATATGCACAAGACGACGATCCGGCCATCAGCACCGCCGCCCAATTGGGATTGGACCTGACCCTTGAGGGGTATCGCGCGTTACACTGAGTGATTTTTCAGTACATAAGACCATGTGTTGAAGATAGTTACAGAATAAATGCGCTTCGGGCGATTCCCGCTTATCGCAAGAGGTTGCTTTTCAGCATTATTGGACCACAAATCTCCGTTTGCCCGATAGATGATCTTGACGCGCTGTCCCGCGACGGTAGCGTTAGGCGTCTGGCGAAAGCGAATATCCGCGCGGATACCGTCTCCCCCAACAATGGCTGATGTAACGTGGCTACGATTTCGGCCGTCCCCCAACAAATAACCCCGGCAGCCTCTCACCTGGAGCGGATCACGCAGGCGGTCTCGAATCGGGACCTGCTGAAGTGGATGTTCCAGTTTGTCAAACCGGTCAAGCACATGATGGCGCTGACTGGCGCATACCTGGCACTGTTGGTGGGCGCGGAGATTCTGACCGTGCGGCAGACGGCCAGAGCGGTGGATCAGATCAAGGCGCTGCACCTGGGCGACGCCAGCACGCAGTACGGATTCTGGCACTGGATCAGCAGCAGCAGTTGGGATGCGATTGCCCTGCGTAACACGATTTTGCTATTGGCGATCTTCGCCGGGGCCATGGGCTTGCTGCGCTATCTGCGCGAGGTGAGCAATTCCAAGCTGAGCATGCGGATGGTCTTCTACATCCGCCAGGCGGTCTACGACAAGCTGCAGCGGGTGGGATTCAGCTTTCATGATGCGGTATCGACCGGACAGCTCATCAGCCGGGCGCTGACGGATTTGCAGAACGTTCGGATGTTCGTGCAGTCGGCGGTGCTGACCTCTCTGGAAATCGTGCTGATCGTGGGCGGTTACATCGTGCTGATTTTGACGCGCAGCCCGTGGGTGGCGCTGCTGGCGCTGGTGCCGATGCCGTTTTGGACCTGGTATATCCTGCGTTTCAGCAAGAAGGCCCAGCCATCCTGGAAAGCGGTGCTGGAGGCGGATGACCGCAATGTCTCGATCCTGACCGAGAACATCGCGGGCGTTCACGTGGTCAAGGCGTTTGCCACCGAGAAGCAGGAAGTCGACAAGTACAACAAGAACGCCGACACCTTCTATCAGCGCACCATCGCCCGCATCCGGCTGTTCGCCAACTTTCAGCCGATCATCCGCGCCATCGCATCCGCCTCCAATCTCACGCTCTTCCTGGCGGCGGGGATTCTGATGATCAAGCAGAAACTGAACGTCGGCGATTTCCTCATCCTTGGCGCGGCCATGGGATCGATCCTCGGCCGGCTGCAGCAGGTGTCGGTGATCAACGACCAGTACCAGGCGGCGGTGGTGTCGGCCAAGCGGCTCTATGAGGTGCTGATGGCCCCGCCGACGGTGCCAGAGAAACCGAATGCCCCGGCCCTGCCCGCCGGGGGCGGCGCGGTGCGGTTTGAGGATGTGAGCTTTGGATATGACCCCAACAGGCCGGTGCTGCGCAACATCAGCTTCGAAGTGAAGGCCGGCAGCGCGGTGGCGATCGTCGGTCCAACCGGATCGGGAAAGACCACGCTGGTCAACCTCATCAGCCGATTTTACGACCCGCAGGCGGGGCGGATTCTGGTGGATGGGATGGATCTGCGCGACTGCAAGCTGGCCAGCATCCGCTCGCAGGTGGCGTTCGTGTTTCAGGAAACCTATCTGTTCAGCGACTCCGTGGCGGCCAACATCGCCTACGGCCGGGAATACTTGCGCGGCGGCGAGATCGAGGCCGCCTCGCGGCTGGCGCAGGCGCATGAGTTCATCGAAGGTCTCCCGCGCGGGTATGACACCATCCTGGGCGAGCGCGGCGCCTCGCTGTCGGGCGGGCAGCGGCAGCGGCTGGCGATCGCTCGGGCGATTCTCTCCAACCCGCGCATTTTGGTGCTCGATGACGCGACGGCCGCGGTTGATCCCGAGACCGAGGATCTGATTCGTCGCGGCATGGGCTTGGTGATGCGCGGGCGGACGACGTTCGTCATTGCCCATCGCATCAGCACCGTGAAGCGGGCCGATTTGGTGATCGTGCTGGAGGATGGCCGCATTACCCAGCTTGGCACGCACGAACAGCTCATGCGGCAGCATGGGCACTATCGGGAGATCGCGGCGGTGCAGTTGTACGGCGACAGCGGCCCGCCGCGTCTGCCGGAGGATCCGCCTTCGCACATGGACCGATTGCAGGATACCCAGCGGCTGGCGGTGACCGCCTCGGCCGCCCAGGGCGGCGGCGATGGCAGCGAGTCGAGGATCTGACGGATTTGAGCATGACAGTCATCGATGCACTGACATCCCGACGGAAGAAGCTGCAGCCAGCCCAGGGTTCGGCGCCGCCGCCGCCGAAGCCCGAGAGCAAGGAGGCCGAAGAGCAGGAAGAGCTGTACAAGCCGATTGACTTTGCCCTGATCCGGCGGCTGGGCAAATGGATCCGGCCATACCGCAAGCAGTATCTAACGGGCGTGATCGGCGGGATGCTGATCGTGCTGCTGGAGATGCAGTCGCCGCATTTCATGCAGATGATGATCGACGCGGTGACCGGGTATCTCGGCCACCGCCCCGGCGCCCCGGCCAGCGAGACCGCCGCCATCCACTACGTCGTCGGAGTGATCGGGATGTGGGGGGTGGTGATGGCGCTGGCGTTCGCGCTGCAGCGCTGGACGGTGCTGACCATGACCAAGGCGGGGGAGAACGTGCAGTTCGACCTGCGCCGGGCGGTCTTCGCCCATCTGCAGACGCTGTCGATGAGTTACTACGACAAGACCAAGCTGGGGCGGATCATCAGCCGCTGCACCAGCGACATTGCCAGCCTGCGCGAGATCAACGTCTGGGGCATCTCCAGCGTCGTCAACAACACGCTGATGGTGATCTTCTCGGCGGCCTGGCTGCTCTACACCGACTGGCGGCTGTTTCTGTCGGTGTCGTGGCTGGGGATCGTTCTGCTGCTGGCCCACCGGGTCTATCGCCGCAAGGCGGCGCGCTACTGGCAGGTGGTGCGCGAGGGATGGACCAAGGTCTCCACCAATCTCGCGGAAAACATCACCGGCATCCGCGTGGTCACCGCCTTCAACCGGCAGGTGATGAACCTGGGCGTATTCAACAGCCTGCAGGAAGTGAACACCGCCAACAACGTGCAGATGGCCCGCATCAACGGCGTCTATCAGCCGATGCTGCAGATGATCGGCATCACGGGAAAAATCATCATCCTGCTCTTCGGCGGGTACCTGGTGATCAATGGCCGGATTAAGACGGTGGGGGCGGTGGTGGCGGCGTTCATGTACTGGGATTGGTTCATGAACCCGATCCTCAATTTCGGCAACCTCTCCAACATGCTGATGCAGGCGATGGCCGGGGCCGAGCGCGTCTTCGACCTGTTGGACATGAAGCCGGATGTGCAGGACCTGCCGCTGGCCAGGCCGCTGGGGCGCATCGAGGGGCGGGTGGAATTCGAGCGCGTGACCTTCGGCTACAACCCCGAGCGGCCGGTGCTGCACGATGTCAGCTTCGTCACCGAGCCGGGGAAAACCTGCGCGTTGGTCGGGGCCACCGGCTCGGGCAAGAGCAGCATCATTTCGCTGATCGCCCGCTTCTATCAGCCGCAGGCGGGGCGGGTGCTGGTGGATGGCCAGGACATTCGCCACGTCACCGGAGACTCGCTGCACCGGCAGATGGGATTGGTGCTGCAGGTGAACTACCTGTTCAGCGGCACGGTGATGGAAAACATCCGCTACGCCAAGCCGGACGCCAGCGATGAGCAGGTGATCCAGTCGGCGCGGGACATCGGCTCCTACGACACCATCATGAGCCTGAATGATGGGTTCAACACCCAGGTGGGCGAGCGCGGGGCCAGCATGTCGCTCGGCCAGCGCCAGCTCATCTGCTTCACCCGCGCCTTCCTGGCCGACCCAAGAATTTTCATGCTCGATGAGGCGACCAGCGCCGTCGACACCGGCACCGAGCGCCTGGTGCAGAATTCCCTGGAAAAGCTGCTGCAAGGCCGCACCACTTTCATCGTCGCCCACCGCCTCAGCACCATCCTGTCGGCCGACTGCATCCTGGTGGTGGATGCCGGCAAAATCATCGAGCGCGGCACGCACCGGGAACTGCTGGCGCATGGGGGGAAGTATGCTCACCTGTATGAGCAGTTCGTGAAGCATACGGAGTGAAGGCGGAAGTAGAAGTCGTAAGCGCCTCGCCAATAATCTCCGAGCGCCGAACACGCAGCGCACTGATTCTCGCAACAAAATTCCCACCGCTCCGGCATAGGGTGTAAAGTGACTGCAATGCCCGCGAACCCTTCGGCCGATCCGCGCCTGCTCGTCGATGAAATCATTCGCGAGGCGGCGAGGCTGCGGGCATCGGATGTACACTTTGAGCCGGTAATGGAGGGGGTCGAGGTGCGCTATCGCGTCGATGGGGTGTTGCGGCCAGTTCGCACGCTGGACCTCGCCCTCGGCCGTAGTGCGGTAACCCGCCTGATGGTGATGGCACAATTGCTGACCTATCGGCTGGACGTACCGCAGGAAGGGAGGATGGTATTGAATATGGGCGGGCCGCGTTCGGCGGGTGGCGGTGGAGGAGAGGGCGCAGGCGCGGGCGGGAAAGAAATCGAGCTTCGCGTCTCGATCATGCCTACCACCCACGGCCTGCGCGCCGCCGTGCGCATGCCGGCTGAGTTGATCGGCCCGCAAACCCTCGAAGAACTCAACCTGCCGCCGCGGGTGATGCAACTGCTCCGCGTCTTCGCCGCAACCGACGCGGGAATGCTGCTGGTGACCGGCCCCGCCGGTTCGGGCAAGACCACCACCATCTACGCCTTGCTCGAACACATCGCCCGCCTCTCTCCGGGCGTCAGCATCATCGCCCTGGAAGATCCCGTCGAGCGCGACCTGCCGCATGTCACCCAGATCGAGGTGCAGCCCTTCGGCGAGTTGACCTACGAGCGGGCCCTGCGCTCGATCCTGCGGCAGGACCCGCAGGTGCTGATGCTGGGGGAGATCCGCGATGCCGCCACTGCGTCACTGGCGATATCGGCCGCCCTGTCCGGCCACCGCCTCATTTCCACCATGCACGCCGCCACTCCCGGGGGCGCCATCGCCCGGCTGTACGAGATGGGCCTCGAACCCTATCAGGTCAGCGGAGCGCTGTTCGGCGTGGTATCGCAGCGGCTTTTGCGCAAGTGCGATGGGAAGGGGGGGTATAGTGGACGGACGCCGCTGGCGGAGATGGCGGTGGTGGACGGGCGATTGCGGGCGGCCATCGGGCGCCGGGCGGATGCCGAGGAGCTGCAGAGGGTGGCCGCGGCGCAAGAGGGGTATCAGACAATCGCGGATGTGGCGGAGGAGCTGATCCGCCGCGGCGTGACCGATGCGGCGGAGGTGGGGCGGGTGCCGGGGAAGGGTGGGGGTGAGCAGGCGTGCGCAGGTGCGTGAAATGACAAGGTGACAAGGTGACAAGGTGATGGGAGAAAGCGTCACCCCCTCACCTTGTCATGCCATGGACGAGGATGACAAGGTGGCGCCGGCGACTGTCGCTGCAGCTTCGGCACAGTCAGGCAGATGGCGCCGGACCGTTTCCAGCAGGACTTGCCGGGTGACCGGCTTGGTGAGGTAATCGGTGCAGCCGGCTCGAATGCACTTGTCGCGATCGGCGGCCATCGCGTGGGCCGTCAATGCGATGATCGGTCCGCGGTATCCCCGGCTGCGAAGCTTGGCGGCGGCGCCATATCCGTCCAGTTCCGGCATCTGCATGTCCATGAGGATGACATCAAAGTCAGGAGCGTTTGCATCGTTCATCGCCTGGGCAACCATTTCGCAGGCGATCCGGCCGTTGTCCGCAATCGCCACCTCCGCCCCCGCTTTCCGCAGGTAATGGGAGATCAGAGCCTGGTTGTCCAGCCCGTCTTCGGCCAGGAGAATGCGGCCATCAAGCCGGACCGCGTCCGGAGCGTGCAGCTGGCCGAGTTCGGCGATGGCTTCGCTGCACCGGCTCAGCAACCTAATCCCCGCCAGCGAGCCGGTCGCGATGGTCAAGGTGAAAATACTGCCCTGCCCCGGCGTGCTGTTCACGGTAATTTCCCCGCCCAGGGCGTGGGCCAGCCGTCGGCTGATGGTCAACCCCAACCCTGTTCCCCCGTATTTTCGCGTGGTCGAGCTGTCGCCCTGGGCGAACGGCTGAAACAGGCGCTCCATCTGCACGGGAGTCATCCCGATGCCGCTGTCGATCACGTCGAACTTCAGCCGCGGGTTGGCGCTGTCGGCGGGGTCGGCCAGGGAAACGATCAGACGCACGCCGCCGGCTTCAGTGAATTTGATGGCGTTGCCAACCAAGTTCGTCAGAATCTGACGCAACCGGGTGGGATCGCTCTGGATCGTCTGTGGAATCATTCCGTCGAGCTTGACCTCGAAGGCCAGATTCTTTTCCTTGGCCTTCACCGGCATCGACGAAGCAATGTCAGCCATGATCTGGCAGGGAGCGCAGGCGATCTGCTCCATCTTCATCTCGCTGGCCTCGATCTTGGACAGGTCCAGAATGTCGTTGATAACCGTCAGCAGGTGGGCGCCGCTCCGCCGGATCGTGTTGAGGGAGTTGAGCTGGTCACTGGGGGTCTGCTCGGGTTCGAGCATCAGGTCGGCGTAGCCCAGGATGGCGGTCATGGGCGTGCGGATCTCATGGCTCATGTTGGCCAGGAACTCGCTCTTGGCCCGGTTGGCGGCGTCGGCGGCTTCCTTCGCTTGTTTCAAGTCGATTTCCGCGTTGGTTCGCGTGACCACCTCGGCCTCGAGCAACATATTGGTGTTCGCCAATTCCGCGGTGCGCTCACGCACGCGCAGTTCCAGCTCGTCTTTTGCGCGGTGCAATCCATCGTGAGCCTGACGAAGTTCCTGCTCGGCCCGTTGCCGGGTGGAGATTTCCCTGGTCATGCTCCGGATCACAAAGATGGCGATGCCGCTGGTCAGCATGGCGGCGAGAATCAGCAGGCAGAGAATCGTCGTACGGGCCGAGCGATAATCGGCTTCGGCCACCTGGCCCGCCGCGTCCATCCGGGCGCCTTGAAAATTGACAAACGCCTCCCATGCGCTGTGATAGGCCAGTAAATTGGGAAGGGTGACGTCGACCATCATCTGGCGGGCTTGCTCCGGCTTGCCATCGGTCAGCAGCAGTTTCAGCGCGGCGAGATAGCTGTCGATATAGGGCCGTCGCGTGGCACTGACCTTCGCCAGCATCGATCTCTCATCCTCGGATTCCATTTCGGATTCGATTGCCTTCACAAGCCCGGTAATCGTCTCGGTATTGCCGGCCCTGGTGACAAGGAGAGAATCGATCTGCGTTCGATCGTTCATCATGAACACCTGCATGGTGATGCGGTTATTCAGGGTGGAGAAGTGCAGCGCTTCCCGAGCCAGTTGAACCTTATGCCAGCGCTGATCGACCGCCTGCTCAAATTGCGCATTGGTCCTGGAGATCCGGCGCAGCCCGAAAGATCCCAACACCATGAGTGCTGCGATCAAAAGAGTGAACGTGACGGCTAGTTTGAGACCGACTGTGTTTGCTTTCATGGCACGCCTCACCGATGGCCAGAGCAAGACCTGGCTAATCCTTCATCGGTCCAAAAGGGCGCCCAATCGACCGTCGAACGGCCCCATACAGCGAGCGGGACCACCAGAGCGGCGAACTGCAACATGCGGTGGTTTATTATCGGACGGTCACTTCGGAATGGGCTGCGGGCGTGTCGTAACTCGCATCTCTACGAGGACGCTACGCGCCCATGCGCAGGTAGCGCCTCTTTATCCGAAAGTATGGGTAGGTGCTCACCTGGCCTAGCTACTCTCGGCCAGGCTGTAGCGCTGCATCAGTCGGCGGAGGTTTTCACCGAGGATCAGGCGCTTCTGCTCGGGCGGAATGCGGGCGTAAAGAATCGGGCCGGTGCCCCAGGCGATCGGCAGGTCCTGTAGGTCGCTGCCGAAGAGCAGGCGGTCGGCCCCGATGGCGGCGACCGTCATCTCGCAGTCCCGCGGGCCGTCCCACAGCGGACATGAGCAGACGTAGACATTCGCCCAGCGCGTCATCAGGTCGCTGTACATACGCGTGGCATGGCCGCAAATGAAGCAGGCATCGGTATACTTCGCCAGCAGCGGTTCGAGCCAGTCCGGCGGGCCCCAATTGTGGTTGAGGATGAACTGGCGATGCTCGTGGGCCCACCGGCAGGCCAGTTCGATGAGTTCGCCACGCTCCGGCGCGTGTTGGCCGAAGGCATGGAGTTTCACGCCGCGCAGGCCCATTGCCTGGCCGCGGGCCAGCTCGGCGAGCATGGCATCGCGGCCGTGGTTGGGATTGACCAGCGTGAAGCCCAGGAACCGTTGCGGATAGCGCCGCACCGCCTCGGCGATCAAGTCGTTGCCATACTGCTCGTCGCCGAAAACGCCTGCGAGGCTGAAGACCAGGGCCTCTTGGACGCCTTGGCGGTCCATCTCGCTGACGGTCGCGTCGAGCTCGCCGTCGGGCACGTGGTAGTGGAGGCAGTGGCCCCCGATATGCCCGTGACAATCCATGAAACGCAGTTCCGGCCTGACCGGCTGGCCGCGGCCGATCGCGACGTATTCGTCGGCCGGTTCAACCGGCGGGACCCGCGGGTGCTCGACGTCGCACCAGGCCATCAGCTTGCGCATGTTGTCGCCGGCAATGAGTCGCTTGGCATCGTCGTCGATCTCGGCGCGCAGCAGCGTGCAGAGAGTCTGCGGCTGGCCGTAGGCGGGCCAGTAGGACCCGAAAACCAGGCGCCCGGCGCCCCAGCGGCGCGTGATGTATTCGATGCCGCGGTAGAGGGAGTAGCCGCTGAGTTCGATGCGCAGGTTCTGGCAGGCCTCCAAGGCGCGATAGAGGATGCGTTGCGATCGGCGGATTCGCCACTCGCTGACGAGGATCGGCAGCGTCGGCCAGCGTTTCGCCATCGCGACGACCTGTGGCCAGTCGGTGCGGTCGCAGTTGGAGCCGCCGACCTCGTCGTAGCAGACGATCACCGGCACGCGATGGGCGGCCAGGGGCTCGAGCAGTTCGTCGATGCACCAGTCGTGCAGGGAATACTTGAACTGGTTGGGCAGCAGCATCAGCGCCGCGACACGGTGCTTGTGCATCGCCGCCAGCAATTCGGGGCCGCCGGGCTGCTCCTCGGGGGCGCCGGGCGACAGGGCGGCCCACAGCGGGTGCAGCCGCGGATGGCCGGCGGTCGTCTTCAGCACGCGGGCGTTGCCCTCGGCGGGGTGATTTTCCTGCGAGAGACAGTCCAGGACCATCGCCTCGGCAACACCGACGTGGTCCATGTCGTTCAGGAGGTCTGCCGCTGAGTGAGGGTAGCCCTCTCGCAGGCGGACGTGCCGGCCGATCGTACAGCGGATGTCCAGGATGCGCCAATCCGTGATCATGGTTCGCTCCACTTGCCCCTCCTTGGGGACCGCACAACAGTCGGCAGTCGGCAGTAAGCCCTTCCCACTGCCGACTGCCGGCTGCAGACTTCTCCCAGCCACGCGTGAACGGTCGGAGGGGGATGCTTACCACCAGGGGCGTATCGCTGCCCCCTCCGCACCCTCCGCACCCTCCGGGCAGTAAGCGCCCAGGACCTTGTTGATGCCGGCGGCGATGGCGTCGCAGTCCTGCGGGGAACTCCACTGACTCAGCCCGATGATGACCGACCGGGCAACCAGGTCATCGGCGACGGGGCAATCGCCGCGCTCATACGTTGCCTTGCCGCCGCGCGCGACATAACGCGGGTCTTCCCATGGCGAGCAGCCGGGCGTCGGGCCCGAACGCAGCATGATCGGGAACATGTCGCTGTACTGGTGCCAGTCGGGCCGGCCGGCCTCGGCATGGCAATACGCGCCGATTCCCTCCGCCCGCAGCGCCGTGGCGACCTTCTTCGACAGCTCCAGCGTCTGCGGATAGAAGCGCAGGGCATAGCCGATCTCGCCCTCGACATCGTTCAGCTTCTGCGGCGTGATCTGGGTGAAACTCTTGAGCTGGCGGCAGACGCGCTGCTTGACGGCATGGTGACGGCGGACGACGTCATCGAGTTTGCCGAGCTGGACGAGATCCACCGCGGCCTCCAGCTCGCTGAGACGGTAGTTGGTGCCGTTGAACAGCTCGCCGTCGTAGCGGGGCGCGGCGAAGCGGTCCGGCCGCCACAGGCCGCCGCACTCGGCGAGTTGGTTGGCGCGATCGAAGAGGAGTTGGTCATTGGTCACAACCATGCCCCCTTCGCCGCCGCCGATGATCTTGTAGCAGGAAATGCTGTAGCATCCGAGGTCGCCGATGGCGCCGACATATCGCCCGCGATACTTGCCGCCGGGGGCCTGGGCGCAGTCCTCGATGACTTTCAAGCCGTGCCGCCGCGCGATTTCCTTGACCGGGCCCATGTCGGCGACCGAGCCGCCCGAGTGCGTGGGCGCCACGGCCACCGTGCGCGGCGTGATGTGGCGCTCGATCTGCCGCGGGTCGATCTGCATGGATTCGTCGATGTCGCAGAAGATCGGCACGCCGCCGGAAAGGACGACCGAGGCGGCGGTGGCGTAGAAGCCCGTGGCGGCCACGATGACTTCGGCGCCCGGTCCGACGCCCGCGGCGATCATGGCGGCGTGCAGGGCGGCCGTGCCGGAGCTGACGCCAAGGGCGTATTTCACGCCGAATTTCTCCCGCGCGAGGGCCTCGAACTGCGCGTTCTTGGCCGGGCCGGGCGAGCCGTAGTAGCGGCCGAGGTGCGGTCCCGCTCCCAAGTCGGCATCGCTCACCGCATTGCGGATGCGGGCGAGGGCGGCTTCGTTGAAGCCAAAACGCTGGGCGATGGAGAGGAACTCGGCCACGCCGACTTTGGGCTGAGGTTTGCCGGTCATCTTCGCAACCGCCTTGGGCCCGCCGTCGATCGCTAGCTGCGCATCTTTCGCTGTCGTCGTCATCTTGCACCGTCCTTCATTTTTGAATGCTGCGCGAATCTGCTGCATTCTTGCGCGTCTGGCGTTCCGATCAGCACAGCGGACTGGCGCGCCCGGTCCCGGGCGCCCGCGAAGGGGCCCGCGAAGGGGTCAGGAACCTTTTGCCGGAACGGCGCGGAGGGTGCTTTGCACAAAAGGTTCCTGACCCCTTGCCGGATTTGACCCCTTGCCGGATTGAGGCGATAGACCTGCCCGGCGGAAACTTCCAGCCCCTCCGACGCGCCGGATGCGACCGTCTCGCGGCCGTTGGAGAGGTCGGTGGCCGAGCCGCTAAATGGCGCCATCCCATCGGCGAATGCCCACAGCACGCTGGGGCGGTTGTCGGCATCCAGCCAGAGCGCGTATCGTCCTCCTTCGCTCAGACGGAGGCGCTGCATGTGGGGGATGGCCTGGTTGTAGAGGCGATTGGTGCGGGCAAATTCATCGGCATATTCCATCCCCGGCGGCATGTGCGGGCCGCCGCCCGGCAGCTTGTTCCCTTTCCAGGCCGGCCCCCAGGGGCGGGCGAAGATGCCCGGCAGGCAGCGATGGGCGGCCAGCCAGAAATAGTGTTTGCCGTCCAATCTCCCGGGGGCGTAGGTCTGGGACTGGTAGTGGATCATCTCATCGATGAGGAAGCCGGCGGCCGTGTCCATCAGGGCGAAGGCCTGGTCGCCGGCAACGATGTCACCCCACAGCTTCTTGGTCAGGGCGCTTTCTTCGAAGCCGATCATGCCGACGGTGCCCACGCCGAAGACCGTGATCATCTCGCAGCGCTGGCGGAAGCCAAGTTTCTGCAGCTCAGCCTGGAAGCGCCAAACATCCTCCCCTTGAGGTGCCTTGTCCGGCGCCTCCCAGTCGATGCAGGTCTGGCCGAGGTTGCCGTAGGAGTCCCAGAAACAGGCGGACAGGCCGGTTTCCTGCTGGGCCGCCTTGAGCCGCTGGTAGAGGTGATCGCGAAAGCCGCTGCGTATCCGCCCGGCCCATAGCGCCCCTTGGGCCCAGGAATACCTGGCACTCCACGGATCGCCATCCGCCTTGCGCAGGACCCAGTCCGGATGTTGCTTCCAGAGCGGCGACCAGGCGTGAAACTCCAGGCCGACCCATTGCACGACGCCCAAGCCCAGTTGCCGGGCCGCATCGCATAACTTTTTTATGGATGCCGGACCGCCGAACTTTTCACTGAAGAGGTAATCGTAGTTGGCGCAGACGTTCCGCTGGAATTGGAAGGTGGGATCATCACTGGTACCGGTCCAGGGCGCGTGGGGATAGAACTCCTGGTAGCCGAGGCGGGCATAAGTGGGCAGGGCGTCGAGAAGCGGCTCGATCCAGGCGGTACCATACACTTCCAGGTCATCATTCCAGAGATGTGACCAGATAATCGGCCGCGGCACTTCCAGTTGAAAATCGTAAGCGTGATGGTAGCGCCGGCGCACGTCGGTGAAGCAATCCAGCCAGAGGTTGCGGTATTCGTGCCGGGCCAGGGGCGCGGGATGGCGATAGACCAGCAGACGGCGTTCGGGACAGGATGCTTTTTCAGTGAGGGGGAAGAAGGGGCGGTCGGTGTAGTGAATCACGTCTTCGTCGGCGAATTTCTCCAGACGGCTGCGAGTGATTCCCGGCGGCTGCATGAACAGGCACAACACCAGCTCGCCCTTGGTCTGAAAGTCGCACACGCACGATCCCGCCCCGCGGCAGAGTGTGTCCATCGGAGTGGTGGGGACACCGTTGACCTTGAACTGCTCTGCGGTGGTAAAGGCGCTGTCCCCTCTGGCCGTCAGTTCCAATGGGATGGCGGTGATATCCTGCTGGATGAGCGTGCAGCCCTCGGCCCGGCCGCCGATTTCCCATGTCGAATCTTCGATCAGCCAGTGAATGGGATGCCCAGGCGACTGCACCTCAACCCGCATCGTCAGCCCGGTCCATAGGTTTTCGTAGATGCGCTCGGTGATCGGGTGAAAGCTCCAGCGAAATCGCGCCACCGGCACGTCGACGCGCCGCGTTGCCAGGCGGGCATCGCCCATGGCGTCGGCCTCCTGGCGGCGCGGCATCCACTGCCCGGTCGAGCTGAGCGACAGGATTAAGCCCCCATCGCCGGTGCGCTGCACTTCCTCGAGCTTGAACTGGTCAAAACGGAAACCCTTGTCCGACTCCGCGTACAGCGTCCAAGGCAGGGCGCCGCTGCGCAGCGGCGTGTCGCCGTAGCGCACAGTGCCGATGCCGTCGAATCGCCGGTCGGCACCGATCAGCAATTCTAGTTCAAAGCCATTCTCGAACTGGATCATCCGCGACATTGGGGCGCACTCCTACTCAACATTGACCACTCCCCACTGCGCCGGCTCCAGGCGGCTCTCATGCGGCACGTCATTGGTGATGTTGGCAGTGAAACTGTTGTTCGACCAATACGCCCGCAAGGCCGCCATCGTGCCGGTTTTGTTTCCAAAGGTGTAGCCGAGATCCATGCGGATGTTCGAGAGCGGCTTGGGCTGCCAGCCGAGCGCTTCCAGTGGGATGGCAACGGTCACCTGAAATCCGCCGCTGCGCGGCTGATACTCCAGCGCGATGCCTTCAATCTTCTCGATGGCATCGAAGCTCTCCTGCCCCGTCGGCGACTTGAGCACGATCGGCTCGCCGGTGAATCCCGACACCTTGGGCCGGAACACGACCCCGACGGGTTTGCCCTCCTGGCGGGTTAGCAGAACTCTCACATCTCCCGGCGCCGGCGCCTTGCGGTCGGCGGCGGCATTCGGATCGGTCGCGATCTGGATGTCCAGCACGTTTCCCCCGTGAAAGATCATCTTCGGATCGAGCACCGCGTTGGCCAGTTCGGCGTCGCTGTCGACATCGTAGCGGACGTACAGGTTCTTCTGATCGTACGCCGCCGAAGCCTTAAACTGCCGGCCGCCGCCGGGGGACACGGTCACCGGCCGCGCCCCTTCCAGCGATTGCTTGCCGCGGGTGATAACCAGCTTCTGATTCCGCGCTTTGTTGCGCTGGTATTCCGCCAGCGCGTCGGCCGCCAGCTTGGCGCTCTCCTCCGAGTGGGCATACGCGCCTCCGGGAAGCCGCTTGACCTTGTCCAGGCCTGTCACCTCAAGGATGCGTCCATCCTGATCGCCGCAAAGCAGGAAATAGCGGTTCATTCCATCAGGATGGACTAACTGCCCATTGAATGATTCGCAGCCAATGGCATCCGCCCCCAGCCCTTTGCCGTCGCGCATATCCCGGAGGATCATCGCGACATACAGCCCGTCGCGGGTGTAAAGGTGATAGGGGCCGAAATAGGTGGCCAAGCCGGTGTAGTCGCCGGCGAAGCCCAGAAACGCGGTCGGCCCCCAGAGCTTGCCGGGCCGCAGCGTCGGCAAGTTGGTGGCGTCGACCCATGGCACAATGCCGCCAAAGCGCCAAATCACTTTGCTGCCATCGGGCGAGAATTTGGTGAAGGCCGGGTTGGCTCCGACAGACATGGTGACGATGCCCCCGTCGTCGGGGTCGATGCCCATCGGCCCGTGCGGATTGTTGTCGCTGCGCGGGATCGGCAGCTTCTGGGGATGTTCAAAGTCATAGCTCGGCCGTCCGCTGTCGTCGATCTTCAACGTCCGGTAGACGCAGGCGGAGGCCGACCAGAGGTTCAGGTCCTTGTCCACCCAATGGAAGTGGTCGTGCTTGACCGGCTTGATTTCTTCGTGCTGCATGGTCTGGTCGTCATTGGCATCGACCCAGACATAAGATCCCTTGGGATAGCGCTTGATGTCGCCCATCAGCGCATACGGCGGCCAGGGAGCCAGCGGATTGCCATCCTCCAGGTAAAACATCATGAGCAGCGGCTTGAAGATGTCGCCATCGCGCATGAACAGTGCCCAACCCTTTGGGAACTGATACGTCCAGGCGTACTGCCGCCCGTTCTTGGCCGTGAACGGGAAGAACTGATTCATCAGGGTGTTCCCCACCTCGGCGATGCTGTCACCGTTGAGGGCGCGCCAAATGGTGCTCACCGGCCGGCCGGTTTTCTTCTCCCAGTCGATCTTCCACAAAACGCTGTGGGTGTAGACCTCATCCGGATGTTTTGGGTCCATGCTGATCGGCGTGGAGTAGGCGCTGCCTCCGAAGAACTCATTGGCGAACTCGCCGGTGGCCGAGTTCCACACGCTGATCCGCTTGGGGGCATCGAGCGTCTCGGTCACCCAGAGCTGGCCTTTGTTATCGATCGCAATCCCGCCCGGTTCGAGCATTCCGGATGCATCGTAATGACCAATGCGCGGCCGGCCGCCCGGCTTACCGATGCTGCGCAGGAATTTTCCCGTCTTGTCGAACACCGACACATCCTGCAATTTGCCGGCGTTGGCTACGTAGAACGTGCCGTCTGGGTCGACCGCAATGCCGCGCGGTTGATCGAGATGATCGCCGATCAGTGGCTCGCTCTTCCCGGCCACCAGGCGCACAATTTTGTCCTGACTCACGACCGCCAGGGCATCCCCCCCTGCGTCCGCTCCCAGAAACGCCAGACGCTGGGGAGACGGGACCTTCCAAGTCGCCAGCAGCGTCCCCCGCTTGCCATCGTACGCCGCCACCAAGTCGCGCAGCCCGTAGGAGGCATAGATCCTGCCGGCGCCGTATACCAGACCGGTCACTGTGTTGTTCTTCTTATCTCCGCCTTCGGGATACGGAAGAAGCGGCGAGCCGGATTCAAAGTTGAGCGGCCGGCCGTCGGTGACGTCGAACACCCGCACTTCCTCGCCTTCGTAGAAGCTGTGCCCCCCGACGGCGAAGAAGCGTTTTCCGTCGCTTGCCAGATATTCAGCGCACTGTCTGATTCCCCACTGCTTCTTGCCGGCCAGATCCGTGCCAATGATGCCCCAGCCCGACTCAGCGGAGTTCCAGGAGAGCAGCATTTTTTCGCCAGCGGCGCAGGCGGCGCGGGGCATGCCGTGATCCCCGTCCCAGCCGCCGGTTTCATCGTCGGTCTTAAAAGGCGGTTGTCCGGAGTTGTGCACCGATAACACGAACTCAACGCCGATGCCCTGATGATAGAGCCCGCGCCAGGTGTACTTGCCCGCCGGCAAGACGTGTCCGGAATCGTCAAGCCCATCCCAGCGCTCGACGACCCGCCCGGCTCGCCGCGGGGAAGAGGCGAGGAGATTGCGTACCATTTGTCCGTTCTCATCCGCCAGCGCGATCGTCACCTGTCCATCCTGCGGCAGATCGAATTCAAACGTCAGGGGCAACTTCGGTTCCGCCGCTACGCCCGCCTCGACCTGCTCGCGCGGCAGCTTGCCCTTTGGGGAGAAGATCACCTTGCCCCAGCAGCCCGAATCCTGGTATCCGAAGCCCGGCTTATCCATCAAGTCGTAGGCCCAGCCGTCGATTCCCGAGGTGGACATGCCATTGGGGTTCGACCAAAGGAACTGCAGCGTTCCCGGAACAAGGTTGCCGGCCTTGGGATGCACCTTGGCTCCCCCGGCCGCCCCGACACCGAGCGTCGCATACGGAATGCGATATTCAAATACATAGCCGCGGCCATCGTCGGACTTGCGATAGGCCGCCTGAAATTTGTCCGGCGGGACCACGCCATCCGGCAGCCCATTCTCGATCGGCAGGTAATCCATCGACTTCTGCACTTGCAGGCACGCCTCCTGCCGGTCGGTGAAATACCACAACAGCATGTGGATGAGCGCATCGTTTGGTGTGTTGGTGAAAAGATGCTGGCTTACCGGGAATCCCTGGGCTGGGTCCAGGATGATGCGGAACTGGAAGGCGTCGGCATCCCAGGCCTTTGAGGCGCTGACCTTCGGGTCGTGGCGGTTCATCATGGGAGTGGGATCGCGCACGTCGCCGCTGAGATAGAGCGCCTCATCATCGTACATCATCGCGAACTTAGCGCTTTTCTGCTCGGAGGTCTCCTGGGAGACGTAAATCCAAATCTGTCCCGACAAGTCCCAGTCGTCCAGCTTGGCGTCAATCTTGACGTCTCCCGGCCGCGAGACCGCGAAAGCCCGCTCGTGTCTGCCGCGGCCGCCCTGGGCCAGGGCAACCGAAGAATTTGCCAGCAGGGTCGCCGCAATCGCGACTACGAGGAAACATCTCAAATAGTGGGCAGTCGGCAGTGGGCAGCAGGCAGTGAAGAAAGAGGTCATTTCGAGCACTCCATGAGAGATTGAAGCAGTTCGATGCAACCGGATTCCAACACGTCAGCCGCGCCGAATCCAAATGGCGTCAAGGTCTCCGTAAAGAAGCGGTAGGACTGCGCCGGCCCGTACCCGCCCTGGCGCTTGGCTGCATCGGTAGGGACGTAGCCGACGACGCCTCCGGTATAGGCTGAGAGCAGCACTGGAGAGGCTCCCATGGCCTGGCGGATCGCAATGCCGGTTTGGGAGTAGACTTCGAACGGCAGGGCTAGCAGAAGCAGCGGACCGATCCTGGCAGCCGCGATTCGGGCATGGAAGGCATCCGGCACCGTGCCGGAATCCAAGGCGGAAATGAATTCCTCGACCCAGTCCAGCAGGTAGACTGCTGCCTTGGCGCGGTCGGTGATTGGTACGGAGGCGGTCTCGCCGCGATCGGCAATGAATTGCGTCTTTAGCGCCTGCAATTCCTCTCGGTTCGGCGGTGGATCAAGCGGGAGGCAAACGCCCCTCTCGCCGATAGCGATCGAACAATTTCCCGAGGGCCTGATCTCGTGGAGAACGGTCACAGCGGCAGCGGCGAGGGTGCGGCCGACCTGCTCGGAATCGGCGAATGTGCCGGCGTTCCATCCGCGGTCGCGGTAGAGGACGGGGTTTACGTCTCCAGAACACCCTTGAATGAACAGCGTCGTTCCGCCCCACATCCCATCCAGCGCCCGGGCCAGCACGCCGGAGTAGTCGGCGGTGAACCAGAGGTTCTGCCCGCCGAGAATCACTGGATGGGTGGCAT
Organism: Tepidisphaeraceae bacterium; assembly: GCA_036744635.1. Classification (GTDB taxonomy): domain Bacteria; phylum Planctomycetota; class Phycisphaerae; order Tepidisphaerales; family Tepidisphaeraceae; genus DAIOHQ01. The sequence goes on from DAIOHQ010000011.1 coordinate 30,697, forward strand.
AATTGACGAGGATGGCGATGGGGGAACCATCTTCAGCCATCAGCGCAGCCACCAGCAACTGCTCGTCGATAGGGCACATCTCATCCTGACGGTTGTGGCCGATTCCGTCGACATGGGTGGCGCCGTAGCCGAAGGTGGCGGGCTGCAGTCGTGGCGGCAAGGAGGCCACAAGATCAATCATGGAGCGCACCGCCGAGGCGAACCACCGCTCATCCAGTTGGCGAAAGACGCCGCGAAGCGGCAGGGTGTTCGGCGCCCCGTGCGTATGAGTACAGGCGAGAAAAACATGTGCCGGGGAAATATTCAACGCCCCCCCCTGTTCGGCGATGCGGCGGCGCAGTTCTGCATCCATCCTCGTGGAGAATCCGAGCAAGTCGCAGGAGAGCAGAAGGATACGGCTGGAACCATCGCGGACGGCGGCGTCATCCAGCAATAGCGCCCGCGCCATGAGCGGGTCGTGAGTGCCCACCGCCGGTTCCATCCAGCAGCCGAACCCCGACATCAGAATCCCCACGGGCGGCCGCAGGTCGACGCTGCCGGCGGCGGCTTGAAGGCGCATCATCGCAGTTCCTCCGCGTGTTCGGCCACCTTGCGGATCGCCGCCGCCACGGCGCGAATATCTTCATCGCCGGCGAGCAGCATGTTCTGCGAAAGATAGATCGAGTCAGCGCAGACCTGCTCGCTAACCGGGCAGCGAACGCCGGTATAATCCACGCCCCCTTTCAGGGGGGGGCGCCAGGGGACTGCGAATGGGGTGGGGTGGTCCTGCCCCCACATTCTGAAACAGCGGATTGCGGTAAATCGGCTGCCACCATCCGCGGGAGGCGGGGACGCCTTCGGCGAGCAGCGCTTCCATGAAGCGATCGCGGGGAATTCCCAGCCGCTCTTGCTCGACCCGGAAGATGTACATGTGATAGCTTCGGCGCCCCCCCTTGGTCATGCGCGAATCGGGTCGGAGCACGTGTATTCCAGGCACATCCCGCAAAGCTTCATCGAGAATGCGCGCGCTCGCCTGGCGGCGCAGGGTCTGCTGCTTAAGCCGGGTGAGTTGGGCCAGCAGAATTGCCGCTTGAAACTCGGTCATGCGCAGGTTCGAGCCAAGGTATTCGTGCTGGTACCACTGCCCGCCTCTGGTCCGGCCAATATGGCTGAAGCTGCGGCAGAGTTCGGCCAATTCCTCGTTGTTGGTGAGCAGGATTCCCCCTTCGCCGGCGGTGATGTTCTTGCTGGCCTGGAAGCTGAAGGTGGCGCAGTCACCGAGGGTTCCGGGGCCGTGCCCCCCCTCGCCTTGCCACATGCTACCCGAGGCGTGCGCGGCATCTTCCAGAATACCGAGATGATGCTTCCGGGCCAGGGGAACCAGGCGATCCATGTCGGCGAACTGGCCACCGACATGCACAGGGATGATCGCGCGCGTGCGGCCCGCGCGGGCGGTGATTTTTCGCTCAACATCCTGCGGGTCGATGCATAGCGTTTCCGGGTCGATGTCGGCGAAGATTGGAATCGCTCCCACGGTGATCACCGCGCTGGCGGTGGCGATGAAGGTGTAGGCCGGGACGATCACCTCATCCCCGGGCAGGATGCCGAGGCCGCGCAGGCCCATCTCGATTGCGGTGGTGCCGTTGGTGCAGGTCACGCCAAAGCCGACGCCGTGGAATGCCGCAAACTGTTTCTCAAATTCCTGCACCTTCTTTCCAAACCACCAGTCGCCCGATTCCAGCACGCCCAGAAGTTCGGAGCGCTCGCGGTCATCCCATACCGGCCAGCGCGGCCAGTCTTTGCGCGCGGCTGCATCACCGCCTTTGATTGCGAGCGTGGATTGAACCGCCGGCATGATTGCTTCTGGTGTTTCACCAAGTTCGGCGAAGCTCATCGAAACTCCAGGCCGAAGAGCTTGGCGTGCTTAAGGCGAATCTCAAGAATCAACGGTTTGTCTGCGCTGCCGATCTCCTTCTGCCCGCGCCAAGTCACCGCGATACTATTTCCATCCTGGCCGACGATTGCATCGCAATCGTCCATCCCGCGGCCGGCTATTGGACCGGCGGGGGGGCCGGGCGTGCGGGCGGCGATGCGAATGAACCCGGCCGGTTCCACGGCGGTGTTGAGAAACAAACTCTGGCCGGCGGGCATAACACCAACCGTCTGGAATTCGCCCTCATCATCGCATTGCAGGGCCACCAGCCGCCCCTTGGGCCATATTGCATAGCCAGTTCCGGCGGCGATGCCGGGGTGGAGTTGACGTTGCGATGGATCCACGCGCGGGTATTTGTGCGCTATGGGGAACCCCCGGTAGGGCAAAGCCCATCGCTCTCCGGGCAGCTCGATCAAGCTTGGACAGGGAATGACGTACCCTCCATCCCACTGCCCCGGTTGGCCGCGCGCCAGTGCCTGCCCCCCCTGCCCGCCGCCAACCGCTGACCACGTCCAGCCATCGGGCGTTGAGAAGAGAACGGCGTCCATGCTGTCATCTTCGAGCTTCCAGCGGAAGGGAAACATGACCTGTTGCTCGGGACACCCCGGCAGATTCGTCTTGCACGGCCCGTACCAGAGATGCGACGGCGACATCTCCGAGCTCGTTGTCAGCAGCACTTCGGGATTGCTGAAATGGCGGAAGTCGTCGCTGACGGCTCGTCCCACCGAGCGCTTGCCGATGGCGCCCTGCGACTCCGGTGCGGTGGGATCCGCCTGCCAGGTGCGGAAATAGAGGACATACTTTTTGCGCTGACTGTCATAACTGGCGCTATGAAACGTATCACTGTGATGGATCAGCAAAGGCTCGGGCAGCGCGTGCCAGTGAATGCCATCCGGTGAGACAGCGCCGGCGATGCCATACGCCGAGCCGTCGGGGCGGAGCGCCAGCGGATCGACTTCATCGTGCTTGCGGCGATAGGCCGCGAGCTCCTCGGCGCTGAAAACTCCAAGGTACACCAGCTTGTAGCGCTCGGATGGATCGGCGTGATCGTCACGGAAGACGCCTTGGCCATGCATGCCGCGCCCGGGAGCGCCCATCGCGGGTGAGAAGACGATATTGTTCTCGCGGCTGCCGTTGAACTCGACCAAGTTGAGCACGGGCTTGGTCCATCGCAGGCCATCCTTTGATTCGGCGTAGCAGAGATGATGGTTGAACCCTTTGCCAGGCGGCGCCAGCCCGGCCTCGCCGCCGGGATGGATTGCGTACCAAGCTTTATAGCCCAGGGGGGGCGTCGCATCAGAGAGAATGGTGAGGCTCCCGGGCATGCCCGCCGGATCGGCGCCCAGAGGGTCCTCAAGTTTGAGCTTGGTCGGCTGTTGCAGAACCAGGCGGATGCCGTGCGGGACGTGCGGTTTGAAGTGCGCCCCGGCATCGCCCTGTTCACCCCAAACGGGCAGGCCTTCATCCTTTGCCGAGAGCCATGCGAAGCCGCCGGACCGCACGAACTGCCAACTAACGCCGTGTGCGAGTTTCTCATGTTAATTCGTGATCAACAAGTTCAGTTGCAGGGGCGGATTTCCCGCTCGCCAATTCAGCAGGACCGCCAAGCTATGGCTCAGAAACTTCCGCGCCAGCCGCGAACAGAGGTGCCAAAGGTCCCGCGCCCAGGTGCGTTGGCAGTGAAAGCGCTGAGCCAGTTGTCCGATTACCGGTTCGATGATCTGCCGCAGCTTGGTAAGCATCGCCGAGTATCGAGGCATTGGGTCGGAGCTTTCCTTGCGAAAGGGAGCGAGCAGTTCAAGGCCCTGATTCTGCAAGGGTTGTCTCCCATCGGGGTTCCAGTAGTTGCGGTCGCCGATGGCCCGGGAAGGCGGCTGGGGCAGCAGTTCCTGCACCATCGGCCAATCCGCCACGTTCCCCGGAGCCAGCGTCGCGGCCGCGCAGAACCCGCGATCCGTACAGCGCAGGTGCACGCGGAAGCCGAAAAACAGGCGTTCTCCCGTGGGATCGCGGCCGAAGGCCGCTCCCAGCCCGCAAAAGAGCTTATGGCCAGGAGCCCGCTTAAAACGACAGACCCGCAGAGGAAAAGAATCGATCAGCCAAAGCGGTCCGTCTCCTGCCGCCTGGTCCGTTGGAAGCAACGCCACCAGGCGCTCTTGCAGCAGTTGCTTGATGCGCCACAGGCTGGCGGCCTGACGAGCAAAGCTCGTGCGGTCGGTCCGCGCCAGCATGGGGAACTCTTTGAAATGGTGGCGACGGAAGTAGGCCCAGATGCCTTTGTCGGTGTCGATGCCCAGGAACTCGCCGACGACCTCCATGGTGATGACCTCGCTGTCGTGGAGCCGGGGCAAAGGCCCGCGTTGCCGAAGTCGCGGCAAGTTCAGGCTTTCGAGTTCGCTGTCGATCAGGTAATATGCGTGAAGCAAATAATCCTCGTACGTCATGGTCTCCTCCGTGAGACGGGTTATTCCAATACCATCTGACGGGGAGACCGCTTTTTTAGGAACTCAGAAACTCGCACACGGCGTAACTAGTGAAGTAGATGTTACTCATTTTCTTGGCGCTCCCCGAGTCTCCAGTCGCCGGTCTGGCGTCTGCAGTGATTGCACCGGCGACTGGCGACTGGAGACTGGAGACTCCCCTATGCTGTGCCTGCAGCGCAAGAGCAGCAATCACTGCCAGTGAAACGAAAGCATATATCGGGATCAGGGCAGACTTACGTCCTGTATGCATCATGCAGCTCCGACGATGGGCCTTCGATTTCGTGCGTCGCGGTTGCTCACAGCATCTGCTATTGCTCATTTCAGCTCGAGGGCCCCCCAATCGTCGGTGGGCGCGGCCTCGGTAGGCACGTCGGAGACGACGGCAGCCTTATCGTTGTTCCAGTAGGCCCGGGACGCGGTCTTGGTGCCGGTCGGATCCGAGCGCATCACGCCCAGTTCCGCCGGAATCCTCAGCCCTGGCTTGGGCTCGATTCCAAGCATCTTCCACGGGATTGCCAGCTCGACGGTATACCAGTCGGTCCCGCGGCCGATTTGCGGCGATAGCTCCAGCTTTTCCACCACTGGGGCACGAAATTCCCGCACCGGTGAGCGATAGATGACGGCCTGGCCGGTATCGTCCCCTTTCTTGGCGTCGTAGCGCAGGCGCACGACGATGGGGTGGTCCTCGTACACTGAAATGACATAGCGGCATTTCCCCAGCGTCGGCGATTCGATCTGCAGGTCGCAGGCATCGCCGGTGGTAAACAGGCTTGTCCAATCGTTTCCCTTATTGAGCAGCGGCGAAGAATCGCGGGGCACGTACCATTTGAGGTGAAGCGCCTCGTTGGAACGGTGTACCCAGGTGACGGTGTCGCCGTAACGGGCGGCCTCGGCATCGACCGCCTCGCGGGGAAGGACCGGCAGGGGCTTGCCTCGGGACGCCGGCTTTACCGTCGCCACATCCTGTCCCGGCTGATACCCCTCCGGCCGCAGGACAAAGGTTGCCCACAGCGCCGGGTGCATCTCCATCGCCGTCGCCGGATTGTACGCCGAAGCGCTGGTGTCGCCGACCCACAACTGCCGATCGACGCCCCCGCCAATGCGCCGCCAGGTTGTCCCCAGATTGCCTTTGAAACTCATTCCCGGCTTGAATTCCATTCCCAGGGTCTTCCACGGGATGGTGACGCCCACCTTGGCGAATTGACGGTTGTAGAAGCCAGGATCCTGCACCTCCGCGACCACTTCGGCGCCTATGCGGTCGGCCAGCCAGAGCTTCTCCCCACTTTCTCCGAGCCCGAGAATCCTGGCGTTCTCCGGGTCGGCCTTCTGCAACTGGCGCGCCTGATCGGCCGGCAGATGCCGATAGCGGACCAGGATGAACTTCCCGCCGAGCAGTGACAGAACCAATCGCTGATCCGCTGCCCCAGGCTCCATGCGATTGGGGTCTGCGGCCGGATCGGCGGAGAGGAGCATTTCCATTGATTCGCCGCCGCCGTACACCTGTTCCCAGGAGGGCGCATCATTGAAGAAGACGGTCTGCTGCAGGGCTCCATGGTTGCCCGCGCGGGCGCGAGTGAATGTCTGCAGGGTCAGGCCCTTTTCGTCATAGGTTGTCGACCAGAAGCCACCAGCGCGGTCGCGCCCGATCGAGCCGGGCCCGGCGGCCGGATCGCCAGGGGGGGCGGGAAATACGTTCCAAGTGGCCAGTGCTTCCTGATCGCGGAATTTTTGCACCGCACGGGCCTTCGATTCGGCGCGTACCTGCTGCACCGACGCCGCTGGCAGCTCGATCTCGCCGCCGAGCCGCTGGGCAGTTTCCAAGCCGATCAATTCGGCGATTGCGCTGCGTCCCAGGCCGAGCAGGTAGAAGTGGTCTTTTTGAAATCCGCCGGCGTCTGCCTCCGCGCGGGCAAATGAACCCCAGAAGCACTCATCAGCCAGCGAGTAGTCATCCAGGAGCATCCCTACCTTCGCCTCCTTGATCGTATCCCAACTGGGGTTGGAATAGGCCGGCTTGAACATCGTGCCGATGAACAACCCGTCGTCGCGGGTGAAGAAATAGTTCATCCCGTGCCATCCGTGAATCATCAGCACCTCGCCCAGATCGCCGGGGCCTTTGACGACTCCTTGCAGCCCATGGGTGCCGTACAGCTTGCCCGGCTGCATCAGCACCTTTCCATCGCGGGCGCCGGGGATGCTCCAGCAGGCAGCGAATGTGTACAACGAGGGATAGGACCAGCGCAGTTTTCCGTCCGGACCGGTCAATCGCAACTTGTCATCGCGCCCAGCCGAAGGCCAGCGCTCGATCAGCATGGATCCGTCCTGGCCGATCTGCATATTATGCACGTCGCCGGCGTGCCAGGGATTCAGCATTTCCGCCTTGGACCAGTCATAGACCGGAGCCCCGCTGGGGCTGTATCCCTGAAGCTTCATGCGATACAGGTTCTCGGCGGTATCGGTGCAGATGCCGTCATTGTGGGGATCCAGCGTCCAGGTGGTTCCCTGCCCTTGGGGGGCCAGATAACTGAGCTTGATCTCTGCAGATTGAATTTCCCCGTCGCCGTTGGCGTCGGTCCAGTTGTAGGCGTTGAGCTCCGGCGGCCAGACCGGGAGCACCGCTTTCCCATCTTTGATGGGGAACTTGTTCTCCAGGTTTACGTCGAGACCCGCCCGCTTCGCTTCATCAGGCCAGCGTGGATCCTTCTTCACGGCATCGAAGAACGGGTCGGCCAGCAGCGGTGTAAAGCCAGAGGCTTTGCGGAGCACGAACACTCCGGTGATCGTTCCGTACGATGCCACCGGCACCAACCGGCCGTTGCGCTTCTCGCACAAGATATCCCCGTCAATGCCGTGCAGCATGTAGTATTTCTGTTGCTTGGGATCGCCGACTATTTCCCAGCCATCGTTGGCGCTGAACCCGGAAAAGAACGGGCTGGGCTGGCCCCAATGGTAGAGAACCTCGATCGGCCGATACTTGCCGGTGGTGAGGTTTATCTCCCAGGTGTCGCGGTATTGGCCGGTGATGATGTTGGGCTTGGAGGGATCGACCATCCAGGCGCCTCCGCCATAACTGGTGCCGCCGAAGAACTGCTCGGCCACCGTGGGCGCTTCCTTGGCGATATCCTGGGGGATATTCCAGACACTGACGCGTTTGGGTTGATAGGTCTGTTCGGTTACCCAGAGCCGGCCCTTGGAATCTATGGCCAGCCCGGTGGGGTTGAAAAAGTCGTTGGGATCGATCTTGCCCGAGAGCTGTCCCCCGGCCTTTCCCATGAGGCGCAGCAGCTTAGCACTACAGCGCTACGTCCGCTCAACGCGGACCTTCCTTCAGCGGTAATA
>DAIOHQ010000012.1:0-37878 GCA_036744635.1 Tepidisphaeraceae bacterium
TGTCATCCCGTCGCTCGAACCGCCGTAGCAAGTGCCGGGCCGAACGGGATTGGGACGCACCTAGTATTCAAATCCACCTGATCGGCTGCGCCCCCAAGGCCATCCTGCTGCAGTTTGCCTTCTGCCTGCTGCTGTATAACCTCATGCAGGTGGTCAAGGCGTACGTGGCCGAGGACGGCGGGGTGCTGGTGAGCGTGATCTCGATGTTCTACCTGTTTGACGACGTGCGTACGGAACTGGTGGCCTGGGCCTACCACGGCGACGGAAGCTGGCCCAGAGTGCTGCGCGATGCATCGGCCATGCGGCGGCGTCTGCGTGAGTTGTTGAAGGGATCGTGGGACCCGATCGCGTACACCAAGGCGTCGGACAAAAGACCACGCCCCAAACCCAAGCCCAAGCTGCGCCTGCACGGCGGCCATAGTTCCGTGCTGCGCGCGCTGCAAGGTAGAGCCAAGGTGGTGGCATCATGAGGGAAACGCAAGAGCGCGGAAGGGGTGGGGTTAGGGTGAGGGTCAATCCCTCACCCCAGCCCACCCCAGCCCTCTCCCGGAGTACCGGGCGAGGGGGCCGGAAAAAGACGGTTGCCAAAAACATGCGCTACACCCCACCGTATTGAGCTGCGGGGCGGCTCGATCGGCCCTCGGTCAACTGAAAGCGTATAAAGTTGCCCATTTTATCGGACCATCAGGAAAGGCGGATGGGAAGGGGAATTGGAGTTGCTTTATAGGGGCGGCGCAGGCATATTCTGTTGTACTCGTTATGTGGTGTTCAGACTGGGTGCCGGCGGTCGATTTGTTCCCGTGATTTGCCGGAAGTCGCTCCACAAGGCCATGAGAATCGCCGACTGTATCGATATTCCCCTGTCTATGGGACGGGGAGCGGCGTGGCGCATTGCGGCTGCAGGCCGTATCGGAAGTACGCGCAGGAGAGGTTGAATAAATGTATCTGCGGTATGGCGATTTATCCTGGGATGCGCTTGAAGGCCCCGAAGGGGGCGGCGACGCGCCAAATCCCGAGGCAGGCAAGCCGGACGCCGGCCGCCCCCGCCTGAGCGCGCCCAAGGCGAATGATCACCTGCCGGTGGTCCGGCTGCACGGGGTGGAGCTGCACGCCATTACCGAGGCCGGCTGCATCAAGCATATTCTCGATGAATTGGACGCGGGGCACGGCGGCGTGGTGGTGACGCCCAACCTCGACCATCTCCGCCGTTGCGTGCGGGATATGCGTTTCGGGGCGCTGGTGGCCGAGGCGGATCTGGTGGTGGCCGATGGGATGCCGCTGGTGTGGGCCAGCCGATTGCAGGGAACCCCCCTGCCGGAACGGGTGGCGGGATCGGATCTGGTTTCCAGCCTGAGCGCGGCGGCGGCGGAGCGGGGGCGGACGATCTTCATGCTGGGCGGAAAGCCCGGAACGGCCGAGGGCGCCGCGGCGGTGTTGCGCGAGCGGCATCCGAATATCAAAATCGCGGGATGGCATTGCCCGCCGGTGGGATTTGAGTCCGATGAGCCGGCCCTGCAGGAAATTATCGAAAAACTGTCATCGACCCGGCCGGAAATCGTCTACGTCGCGTTAGGTTCGCCCAAACAGGAGCGGCTGATCGAACGGGTGCGGCGAATTTTACCGAATGCCTGGTGGCTGGGGGTGGGCAACAGTTTCAGTTTCCTGTGCGGCGACGTGCGGCGGGCACCGCTTTGGATGCAAAAACGGGGGTTGGAGTGGATTCATCGGCTATTGCAGGAACCCAAGCGGCTGTTCAAGCGTTACATCGTAGTCGGCCTGCCGTTCGCCGCGTCGTTGATGGGGCGGGCGGTGTTGAAAGGTCGGCTGGCAAAGTTGAGAGGCGGGGAAGCCGAAACGGCGAAACGGCGAAACGGCGAAACGGCGAAGGATCCGGAAGCCGAAACGGCGAAACGGCGAGACGGCGAAACGGCGAAAGAGGGGGAGATGAAGACGGTGAAGGAACTTGCCGGGCCGGCCGAGCGGCGGAGCACGCGACGGATGAATTTGTCGGCGGCGGATGTATTGCCATCGGCCAGCGCGGAGCGGACGCTGGGACGGCTGCGGGCGCTGGTGCTGCTGGGTGGATCGGTCAGGCCGACGCCGCTGACGCAGTCGATCGGGCGATCGATGCTGGATTTGCCGCTGGACGACCATGGGACGATTCTGAATCACTGGCAATATCATGCCGCCGAATTGGCGCGGCTGGCAGGTTTGGGGACGTTGCCGCTGCGGGTGCTGGTGGACAAGCATTCGCCGGCCCCGACGACGCCGGCGCCGCGGGAAGGCGTGCAGTTGACGATCGAGCGGGATCTTTCGGAATATCGCGGCACAGGAGGCGTGCTGGGGGATCTGGCCAAGGATTATTCGGACGATGACCTGATCCTGGTGGCCAACGCAGCGCAGGTCTTATTGGACCCGCTATCGGTGCTGGCGGCGGCGCTGGACCGAACGGATGGGGAGATCAGCCTGGTATCGCATCAGGATGGAACGCCGAGCGGTTTGATGCTGGTAAGCTGCGCAGCGCTGCGACTGATTCCGCATAGTGGATTCGTCGATATGAAAGAGCAGGCGCTGCCGGCGATCGCCAAGCGCTACGACGTTGGCGTGCTGCACCGCAGGCGGCTGACCGGGCTGCCGGTGCGGTCGCTGGCGGATTACATCATGGCGCTGCGGCACTATCACCGCCGGCGCAGCGGCAAGCCGGCGGTGAACGATCCGCTGGCGGAAGACTGGCGGCCGACGTTCGCCATCGTGGAAGAGGGCGCAGTGATCGATGCTTCAGCGCGGGTGCATGACTCGGTGGTACTGAGAGGCGGGCACGTGGAGGCCGGCGCGGTGCTGGTGCGCTCGATCGTCTGTCCCGGCGGCACGGTGCGCAAGGACCGGGCGGCGGTGGATCAGTTCGTGACGGCGTTGGAACCGCAGCATCGGATGCCAGGTGAGAAGGCGGGCAAGTCCCGCCGCGAGGGCGCAGCAGTATTGGAGAATCGGGCATGACGTTGGCCGCCTCACAAATCGAATACGCGCGCCCGCGAACTCGGGTGCGCTCGATGGCGAGCGAGCATTGGAACCGCTGGCATCTCCTCGGCGCGGTGCTGATGGCGGCGGTCGGCTTGGCCGCAACTTGGGATGCCTGGCGCGACATGTTCCAGATCGCGTATACCAACGAAGAGAACAGCCATATTTTTCTGGTGCCGCTGGTGGCGGGATGGATGATCTGGGTAAGACGGATGCGGGTGCGGCACTGCAAGCCGTCGGGGACGATGGTCGGGGCGCTGATGGTTTTGGCAGGATGGGGGCTTTCGCTGTTCGGATTTTATCATGGGGTGCAATCGTTCTGGCACGGCGGCGCGGTGATCATGGTGCTGGGGTGCATGTTGTCGGTGCTGGGCAAGAACGCGCTATTCCGCTTCTTTCCGGCCATTGCGGTGATGGTGTTTTTCATTCCGGTGCCGGAGCGGATTCGTCTGAATATTGCGATGCCGCTGCAAGCCTGGCTGGCGCAGATCGCGCAGAAACTGCTGTCGGCGGCGGGGGTCGAAGTGGAGCGGACGGGATACAAGCTGCTGGTGAATGGAACGGAAGTGATGATCGCCGAGGCGTGCAATGGGATGCGGATGGTGTTTGCGTTAATCCTGGTGGTATATGCGTTTAGCTTCGGACTTCCGCTCCGCAACGGGGTGCGGTTCGTGGTGTTGCTGCTGAGCCCGCTGGCGGCGTTCGTGTGCAACGTAATCCGAATTCTGCCGACGGCGTATATCTACGGCTATTACTCCAAGACGATGGGCGATGCGTTTCACGAGTATGCCGGCTGGGCGATGCTGCCGATCGCATTTTTGATGCTGTATGGGATTATTCAGTTGATGAAATGGGCGATGATTCCGGTGCAGCGGTACACCTTGGCCTCGCAAGGCCAGGGATGAATGACCGTGACAGATTTTTGTTTGCATAAAGAACTTTACAGTGTAGAGTTGCTGGATCAGGAACGATTGTGAAGCATTCAGGATTCGCTATTATCTCTCCGCTGCTGTGCGCGGGGCTGCTATTGGTGGTGGCGGCCGAGAAGACGACGCGCCTCAAGCCGCGCGATGTCGAGCCGTTTCACGAGCAGGCGAAGGCGGCCATTGCGGCAATCCCCGAGAAAATCGGCTCGTGGGAATCGGTGAACGTGGACGTGCCCTGGCAGGCGACGAAACTGCTGCAGCCCAACATTATCCTGAGCCGGCGGTATACGGACTGGGATGCATCGAGCGCCACGACGTTCAAGCGCTATGCGGACGTGCTGATCGTGCAGACCCGCGATAGCCGCACGATGCAGGGGCACTATCCGCCGAAGTGCTACCCGGCCAACGGCGAACAACTGGTGTTGGAGACACATCGGCAGTGGACGCTGCAGGACACGCGTCCGGACGGCGCGCAGGCGCAACCGCTGATCATCAACGGAATGGAATATGAGTTTGAATGGAAGCCGCCGGGACTGGGTCGGACCCAGCGCCGGGCGGTGATCAATTTCCTGATTGTTCCCCACAAGGGGATCGTGCGAAGCATGGATGATGTGTACGCGGCCTCGGAAGATTACCAGCAGCGCTATTATGGCGCAGCGCAGTTTCAGGTGGTGATGTCGGCGGAGATTCCGCAGGCGGATCGCGACCGAATCTTCCAGACGCTTATGGCCCCGAATCTTGAAGTCGTCAGAACCCTGGAGTCCGGAGGAATAAAGCAATGAGCAACGAAATCGAAATTCGCCGAGACAATCGGCTGCCCGCGCAGGCGGACGATATCTGGTCCAATCCTCCGGCCGCCGCCGGCGAGGCGCAACAGGCGCCGTTCAAGAAGATTCACCGGTTGCTGCGCGGGCGCTATCTGTTGACGCTGACGCTGGCGCTGATCTGCGGCATGGGCGGCGCGGCGGCGGGATATCTCAGCCAGAAGCCGACCTATCGCAGCGACGGGCTGATCGAGATCAAGCCGGTGATCGAGAATCTCGGCCGGGTGGACATCGTCATGCCGATGTACAAGGCGTTTGTGCTGTCGCAGGTGGCGATCCTCAAGGGCCAGCAGGTGATGCAGACGGCGATGGAAAGCCCGGAGTGGAAGCAACTGAAACGCGGCGCGACCAAGGAAGAAAAGGCGCAGTTCATCGAGAGCTTGGAGGTGGCGTACCTGACCGACAGCTCGCTGATCCGGGTGACGTACACGGATACCGATCAGGAAGCGGCGCCGATGGCGGTGAAGGCGATTATCAACGCGTATATGGATAAATACGCCGAGAAGTCGCGGATGGCTAACAGCAAGAACCTGGAAAACTTGAAGGACGACATCACAAGATTGAACAGCCGTTTGAAGCAGAAAAAGGACGAGATCCTGAATATCGGTCAGGAATACGGCGGCAACGTGGCCACCTGGCACAGCAACAAGCTGACGAACCTGGCGCAGCGCGAGTCTGAGGTGCAGAGCGCGGAAATCATGTTGAAGGCGGCGCAGGTGGCGATTTCCGGCAGCAAGACCAAGCCGGCCGGCGCCGCGACGACGCAGCCGGTTTTGACCGACGAGCAGATCGCCAAGAACGACACAGAGATGGCGCGGCTGATTCAGTTGCGCAACAATCAGCAGATGAACGTCGATCAGATGGAACTGAGCATGGGAATGAATCATCCCCGCGTGAAGACAGCGCGGGAGATGCTGGCGATGGATGAGAAGAAGATCAAGGAGTACGGGGAAAAGTTCCGCGCGGAATTCAAGGGCTTCCAGGTGGGCGCCAACGGGGTGAGCAGGATGCCGCTGACCCAGGAAGACGTCGAGAAGATGAAGGCGGACCTGGAGATCAAGCAGCAGGTCTATGAGAAGGAAAAGGCGGCATGCGCGGAACTGGCCAAGAAGCTCTTCCAGATCGCGGGCTTGAACAATGACATCGAGGAGATCGACCGCCGGCGCATCGAATATGGCGCGGCGATCGACAAGCTCGAGGCCGAGCTGGCGCAGGGCGGCAAGGTGAACGTGATCGAAGAGTACAGCACGCCGGTGGCGCCGGCCTTCGACAAGCGCAAGCAGTTCGGGCTGTTGGGCTTGTTCGGCGGCGGGGCGCTGCCGATCGGATTGTTCTTGCTGATCGGGCTGCTGGATCAGCGCTACCGCTTCTCGGATGACACAGGCACCAACATGGGCGGGGTAACGCTGCTGGGCATCCTGCCGAACCTGCCGGATCTGTTGACCGATCCGGACCAGGCCGCGATTGCAGCGCACTGCGTGCATCAGATTCGCACGATGCTGCAGATTAACGGATCGGAAGACCGCCGCGTCTTTGCGGTGACCAGCGCAGCTCCCGGCGACGGCAAGACCAGCCTGACGTTGGCGCTGGGACTTTCGTTCGCGGCATCGGGATCGCGCACGCTGCTGATCGACTGCGATTTGATCGGCGGCGGGTTGACAGCGCGGCTGAACATGGTCTCTCCGGACGGCGTGCTGGAGGCGATCTCGACGCACACGCTGTTGGAACACGTGCGCACGACCGACATCCCCGACCTGGCGATGCTGCCGGTGGGCGATGCCCACGCGCATCACGCCAGCTCGCTTTCGCCACAGGCGCTGCGCCGGCTGGTGAATGAGGCGCGCAAGCACTTTGACACGGTGTTGATCGACACCGGGCCGATTCTTGGCAGCATCGAGGCTTCGCTGGTGGCGGCGGCGGCGGACGCGGTGATCCTCACGGTGGCCCGCGGGCAACAGCGCCCGCTGGTGGAGAAGGCGTTGGGGCACCTCAAGAGCATCGGGGCCCGGCTGGCGGGCGTGGTGTTCAACCGGGCGCAGGCCCGCGACTTCGACCGCTCGGTGAATCGGCTGTCGATGCGGTCGTATGACCGCACCAACGGCAACGGGCACAACGCGGTTGTGAAGAATGGGGAAAACCAGTTTGGGCCGGTAGCGCGGGCGGTGGCCTCGTCGTTCAAGCCATCGAACGGAAATGACCACAACAGTTGAAACCGCCACCGTTCCCCAGCCAGCGCGCTCGATCGCGACCCCCCCGGGGCGCACGATCTGGGGCCTGACGCCGCTGCAGTTGCACACGCGCTACTGGGCGGCGCACGGCGTTCAGGTGGTGCAGCAAGGGGAGGCATCGCAGATCGTCAAGAACGCCGAGCTGTTTCTGCTCACCGATCCGCGCTCGCTGGCGCTGTTCAAGCTTACGCCATTGATGGACGTGCTCAACTGGGTGAAGCCGCAGGTGCTGTTCGTGCGGGTTCACGACACCCGCGAGCGCGGCTACCGCGAGCGCGTGGTCACGGATGAAGCGAACCGCTTCGTGCGGTTTCAGCGGCTGTATGATGCATCAGACTCGCGGCTGGCGCGGGTGGTGCTGACGCCGGACCGGGAGATTGCCCAGCTCTGGCAGGCGGCGCCGGACACGCTGGCGGCGTGGCGGCGGCTGCGCAAATTCATCCCGCGCATCGAGCGGGCCACCTCTTCGGTGGACGGCAACGTCTACGACTCCACCAGCGACCGGGAAATAGCTTATTTTCTGCACGATCTGCTGCTGGCATGGCGGCAGCCGAATTCGACGATCGTGCGGGCGGGAAAAGCGCAGGGGGAAGTCTGGAGCGACCCGCAAGCGATGATCGACGCCAACGCGAAATTCATCGGGCCGGTGTGGGTGGGCGCAGGCCGGCACGTGGACGGGGCGACGACGGTGATCGGCCCGGCCATCGTGTGGGATGATCCGGTTGCGCGGCCGGCGACGGAGGGGATTCAGTGGCTGACGATCGAGCCGTCGGAGATTCCGGAACAGCCCCTGCCGCGGCGGGATGTGAATCTGTTCAATCGCATTTTCAAACGGCTGTTCGATCTGACCTTCAGCATCCTGTTCATCGCGCTGACGCTGTGGATGTATCCGTTCATCGCGCTGGCGATCTGGATTGAGGACGGCCGGCCGTTTTTCTTCGCCCACCGCCGCGAGACGCTGGGGGGGCGGGAATTCCCGTGCGTGAAGTTCCGCTCGATGCGCAAGGATGCCGAGCGGATCAAGGAAGATCTGGCGAGCAAGAACCAGGCGGACGGCCCGCAGTTCTTCATGGACGATGATCCGCGGCTGACGCGCGTGGGGCGCTTCATTCGCAAATATCATCTGGATGAGCTGCCGCAGTTTTTCAACGTGCTGGCGGGGCAGATGTCGATCGTCGGCCCGCGTCCCAGCCCGTTCAAGGAAAACCAGTATTGTCCGCCATGGCGCGAGGCGCGGCTGAGCGTGCGGCCGGGAGTTACCGGGCTGTGGCAGGTGAAGCGGACGCGGAGGGCGGGGTCGGATTTCCAGGAATGGATCAAGTACGACATCGAGTATGTCGAGAATCGGAATTGGTGGCTGGATTTGGTGATCATCTGGAAGACGATCACGATGCTCCTTCGAAGGGTTAGCCGTTCATGAATATGAGACCAAAAACCAAGCGTCGTCTGCTCATCCTGTTCGTTGGCGTGTTTCTGCTGTGCGGGCTGGGGGTGGGGGCATTCATTCTCGGCCAGCAGAAGACCGAGCGGCTGCTGGACGAGCGGCGCAAGGCGGGAATGGAAGCATTCGCAAAGGGTGATTATGCCACTTCGCTGCTGACGCTGAGCAAGTACGTCAACAAGAGGCCGCAGGATTTCGAGGCATTGCTGGCATACGGCAAGTCGCGGATGAAGGTGGAAGACCCGCTGGGCAGGCACATCAGCGAGCCGATCGACGCGTTCCGGCAATATCTGGAGCTGAAGCCGGGGGACATTGAGGCACAGCACCTGCTGCTGGAATTGTTCCCGCAGAACCAGCAGTATTCCGAAGCGATCAAGCTGGCGGATGAAGTGCTGGCGAAGAACCCGAACGACACCAAGGCGCTGACGTCGAAGTCACAGGCGCTGTCGGCGACGGGCCGGTATGAAGAGGCGCTGAAGTGTTCGCAGCATCTCAACGAGGTGGACCCCACGGACCTGGAGGGGCAGTCGCAGACGTTCGGAGCGATGCAACGGCTGAACAAGCCGACGAAAGAGATTCTGGACCGGGCGGTGGGACTGCAGAAACAGTATCCCGAGGATGCCCGCTTCCAGATGCTGCTGGGGCTGGCGTATCGGTATGCGGGCAGCCAGGAGACCGATCCGGAGGCCCGGCAGGCGGCGGCCAAGAGCTGCGTGGAGTGGATGCTGAAGGCGAAGTCTACAGCGATGGCGAGCAAGGCGCCCGATCCGGAATTCATCCGGCAGCTCGCATCCTACTTTGACGAGCTTTGGATGTTTTCCGAATCGCAGAAGCTGCTGGAACAGGCGGCAAGAAGCGATGATCCGGACCTTGTGCGGATGTACGTGCAGCGCATGTGGCAGAACGGGGACATAACGGCGGTGGCGGAGAAGCTGGAAAAGCTGGATCCGGCATCGGCGATGTCGAGCAGCCAGCTCCTGGCGTTTCGGGCGCTGACGCTCTACCAGCTCTCCAAAACCACCGATCCGCAGAAGAAACAGGCGGCCGACGAGATCGTGGCGGCGCTGGCGAAGCGCACCAACGACAACACGGCGCTGGCGTGGTCAATTGCGCTGCAGACGCGCTATGACCCCAAGAAACAGGATCCCAAGTGGGCGATCGAGCAGTATATGGCAGCGCTGACGCGTTCACCGAAGAACGCGATCATCCACTACATGTGCGGCGAGTCTTACGCGATGCTGGGGGAGACGGAGACGGCGCTGTATCACTGGGGCATGGCCGCCGATCTGGCGACGAGCTGGGCGGTGCCGCACATCATGATGGCGCAGACGCTGCTGAGCAGCGGGCGGGCGGAACAGGCGATGGGCCATGCCCGTGAGGCCTACGGGCGGATGAATTCAGTGACGACGGCGGTGCTGCTGATGCAGTGCAGCTTCGCGCAGCTTGACCCGAGCGATCTTGACGGGGCCAGGCGGCTGCTGCCGGACATGGAGAAGGTGCAGAAGGCGGTGGCCGGCGGGGAGCCGCAGACGCTGGCGATGTATGCCACGCTGCTGGCGCGCACCGGCGACAAGACGCGGGCGGCGGAGGTGATCAACCAGGCGATTGGGAACGTCAAGCAGCTCAATGCCGGCAACGTGGCGCGGCTGGTGAAGGTGAGCCGCGAATTTGGGCTTGGTCTGGAGCAGAAGGTGCTTGATGCGGTGGAGCAGGCGGCGGGAATAACGCCGCAGATCGCCGCGGAACGGGCCGGCATGATGGCGGCGGAGGGAAAAGCCGCCGCGGGACTGGAATATCTGCAGAAGGCGGCGGGGGAAAAGCCGAGCAGCGAGTGGCAGATGGTCATCGCGCGCTATCGCGATTCGATCAACGATCCGCAGGCCACCAAGGACTGGGTGGCGATTGGCGATGATCCGCAGAATCAGAAAGACCTGGGGGTGCAGAACCTGGTGCTGGAAGCAGGGCCGGCTTGGAAGGACCGGGAGTTCATGGCGCGGACGGTCGAGCGGGTGAAGGCGCTGACGGGCGAGGCGGGGATTTCCTGGCGGCTGGCCAAGGCGCGGCTGCTGCTGATGGGGGGCGACGATGAGAAGAGCTCGCAGGAGGCGGTGGGATTGCTCAGTGATATCACGCGAACATCGCCGCAGCTCGTGCGCCCGCACCTGCTGCTGGCGCAGGCGCTGAAGAACATCGGCAAGCGCCCGGCGGCGGTGGAAGAACTGACAGCGGCGGCGAAGCTGAGCCCGGCGTCGGCGGAGATCGCCATCGAGCTGGCCCGCGAGCTGCAGCAGCAGGGGCGGTCGCAGGATGCGTTCAATTATCTGATGACCGCTTCCAAGCGGCCGTCGCTGGGGTTCAAGGAGCGCTATCAGATCGCGGTGGAATTGGGGAATGGCGGGTTCAACCGCGAGGCGATCGCGATGCTGCGCAGCATTCCGAACGGCGCCGGGTCGGACACGCTGCGGTCGCTGATGCTGGCGGATCTGGCCCGGCGCAGCGGGCAGTTGGATGACGCGAAAGCGGAATACGACAAGCTGATGGCCGACCTGCCGGGCAGCTCGGCGCTGGCGCGGACGGTGATCGCGGCGGCGGCGGATTTTTATGCGTCGCAGGGGAAGATGGACGAGGCGAAAGCCGCGATCGGCAAGTTGCCGCGGGCAACGCCGGGCGTGCCGGAGATGATGCTGGCGACGCTGAACGAGCGCTACGTCGGCCGTGAGCAGGCGCTGGCGGGCTTCATGGCGGCAACGGTGGCGGCGCCGAAGGATGCCAGCGCATGGCAGCAACTGGCGGCGTTTTATCTGCGGATCGGGGAGTTCGGCAAGGCCATTTCCGCGGCGGAGGAGGGATTGAAGCAGACGGAGAACGATCCGGAGCTGGAGGCGATCCGCAAGACGGCGAGGCCGCTGATTACGTTTGCGGAGGCGGCGCAATACGCGCAGCTCATCGATGCCGCCTCCCGCGCGCCGCTGAACAAGACGGCGCAGGGGACGCTGGCGATACTGTTGGATGCGTCGAAACAGGCCGAACCGCGCGAGCAGACGATTGCGAAGCTCGAAACGCTGGCGAACGGCGATCCGCGCTTTCTGCCGTTGCAGATGATCCTGGTGCAGTGGTACGCGCAGGCAGGGCGGATGGACGATGCCCTGGCCAAAGCCACGTACCTGATCGATGCGTTCCCCAACTCCGCGGAAGTGGCGGAGCTGAATTGCGACGTACACGCGGCCAAGCGAGACTGGGATGGGATGCTGCTGGTGGCGAAAGCATGGAAAGAACGGAGCAAGGGCGATTCGATGGGAGCCGACGGGGTGATTGCCCGGGGATATCTTGAACAGGGCAAGGCGGAGCTGGCAGCGCAGCAACTGGCGCCGTATGAGGCGGTGCTGAAGAAGGACCCGGATCGCCACGCCGCGGTGGTTCTCAACTACGCCCGGGCTCTGCTGCGGCTGAACCGCGCGGCGGAGGCGGCGGCGCTGATGAAACCGCGGCTGGATTCTCCGGCGTGGCGGCTGCGCTGGTTGAGCCTGAGCGGATCGGCCCCGACCAGTCTGCAGTCGGCGGCGGCCTGGATTCAGGCGGTGGCGCCGAGCATAGGGGCCGATGCTTTCGATGAACAGGTGGCGCTCGCCAATGCGTGGCTGGAGGCGGGAAAGACGTTTAATGACCGGGGCGCGTACAAGAAGTCGCTGGAGGTGGTAAAGCCGGTGATACTGGCGAAAGGCGTCAAGGAGGAGACGCTGACGACGGGTTTGCAGATACAGGGCTGGGCGGCGGAGCGCGGCGGCGACATGGGATTGGCGGAGGAGAGCTATCGCCAGGTTCTCAGCCACGACGGGCATCTGCCGGCGGTGCAAAACGAGCTGGCGTTTCTGCTGCTGTTGAAGAATGACGCCGCGGTGCTGCCAGAGGCTCTGGAGCTGATGCACCACGCACTGGCGCAGGCGCCGAAGGTGGCCACGTTCTGGGATACGCAGGCGCAGATCGAGTTGAAGATGGGCAAGAAGGATGATGCGGTCAAGAGCTGGGAGAAGGCCAGGGAGTTGGAGCCGGGCAACGTGGAGACATTGATTGCGCTGGCGGGCGCCTACGTGCAGGCGGGCAAGGCGGCCAAGGCGGGTGTGGTGGTCGATGAGATCGGGAACCTCCTGGGCGCCAGCCGGGCGCCGCTGAGCGGCGAGCTGCAGAAGAAGCTGGATGGCATCCGGCAGCAACTGAAGGCCGCGAACGTGAGGGTGGACGTGACCAACTGACCTGGCCAGAAATTTTGTGCTTTCGAAGCCCGTCCGCTCTGGACGGGCTTCATTTTTTTATTCACCGAACGTCTGTTCTTCTGCTCTGGCCGGGTAAAACGCTCAGATTTCGGGCCACGTCCGATAACTTAGGCACGACATTTGCTGGTCATCGCAAGTGGCTTATGGTTGGGTTGTGTAATGGTCGAGCAAGCAGTTGCGAGCGGGCGATGCAAGTCGGTCGTAACTTCTGATCTGGATTGGTAATTACGCGAGACTATTCCGGCCGTTGCGACTGCGCTATTTGTCCGGAATAGAAGCGGGTGAAGTGGTCGATTTTGACGTTTGTGGGGGTCTTGACGGCGATTCGGCGGCAATATCGGCAAGGTCGCGATTTGAACTAGAAAAAAATATCTTGTGCGCACAAGTTTATGGTGTAGAATGATTCTTAATCGTACTGGCTTACCGCACCAGTCTTCAACCAACAGTCGGCGGATGTTTCCCGCCGGTTAGCAAGTCGGAGAAAGCGCGGTAGAAAGGGGTTGATGAGCGCACGTGTGAGCTTTGGTGTGGGTATTGTTCGGGCCTGAATGGCCCTGGCCAAGTGAGCATGTGATGTCGTCCGCGATGTGCTGGACACCCCAGTGCTTCTTGGAGTGAGATGTAAAAAGCCCCTCGCGGGTGAGTCCCGAAGTAGTGGCTGGACGTTTAAGGAGGTCCTAGATGTTTCCCATGTTGAAGAAAGCTTCTATCGCGATGTTTGCGGCTGCTGCCGCCATTGCGGTGAATGCTGGGTCGGCTCATGCCGGCTCGTTGCAGCTCGGTAATAGCGGTTGGACGGCTTCGTGGTCGCCCATTTTCGACAACGATCTCAGCCTCGGGGTTGACTTCGTTGGCACCGACACGGTGTTTATCGAAAAGCACGCGACCTTCGGTGAAGGCAGCGTCAACCAGGCTGGCTTCATCGATCCGATCGTGATCGAATTCCAGCAGACCTCGTCCCATGCCGTCCCGTTCATCGCCATCGACGATGAGCAGGTCGTCAACAAGACGGGCCTGAATTGGAACGGGTTCAAGTTCACGATCCTCGGCGGTTCGACCGGCACTTCGCAAGACGTGCAGTTCGACACCGTGAAGACCGACGTGGCCCCTCCGGGCAGCGGCTTCTCGATCGATCCGTTCACGACGCACCTGTACAGCAACAACAACCAGATTCTGGAAGTTGGCGGCGGATCGATTCCGTCGACGGTGCCGAATAACGTGTGGTTCCCCGGACAGGGCGCCAACACGGCTCTCTACATGCACGTCTCCCCGATCGCGGGCGTGCTGCGGGAGTTCACCCTCAAGGAACAGCCCACCCCGGGCGGTCATGTGATTCCTCTCCCGGCCGCGGCCTGGAGCGGTCTGACCGGTCTGGCCGGCCTGGCTTTGATGGGTTCGAAAAAGCAAGTGAAGCGTCTCTTCGCCTAAGCGAAGAACACGCAGCCTGATCTATGCGGGCGTCGAGCAAAACTCGACGCCCGCTTTGTTTTGCGCGGCTGCGTGAAACTTGCGCGGGAGGAGAAGATACGCCTGGATTCGCACAGGTGACTACACCTGCACTCATCCAGCCGTGGCAGACAGGAATGATCTGCCCCACCAATCAAGGGCACGCAGCCGCATCGCCCTCGCTTGGCACTGGTTGCTTGACTCCTTTGGCGGCTACGGTTGCAGTACGCCGCGCATGCCTCGACGTGTTTTTATCACGGTGGCGGAGCGCAGCGGCGATCAGCACGCGGCCCAGCTTGTGCGCAGCCTGCGGGCGCTGGAGCCGGACATTGTCGTGGATGCGCTGGGAGGAGAATTGCTGCGGGAGGCCGGGGCGGTGGTTCACCGCAACACCACTGACCGCGGGGCGATGGGGCTGGCGGCGGCGCTGCGGGCGCTGGAAGTCTTCAAGCTGTTGCGCTGGACGCGCGGGTTTTATGCCGAGCACCGGCCGGACCTGCACATCTGCATCGATTCTTTTGCGATGAACGCGCATTTTGCCAGGCTGGCGCACAAGGCAGGCGTGCCGGTGCTGTATTATATTCCGCCGCAGCTTTGGGCCTCCCGCGAGGGGCGGATCAAGAAGTTGCGCAAATACGTCGATCATGTAGCCTGCATCTTCACGTTTGATGAGGAATATTTCCGCCGCAAGGGTATGGCGGTGACGTACGTCGGCCATCCACTGTTCGATGAATTGCCCAGGGAACGGGCAGCGGAGGCTGGGGAGAAATATCCAGCCCGGCCGCCGGTGATCGGGCTGATTCCGGGATCGCGGCGCGGGGTGGCATCCGCGAATTTTCCGCATCTGCTGGAGGTGGCGGCGAAGATTGAGAAGGAGTTTCCGGCCGCGACGTTTCTGATCCCCACGACGCCGGTCACGCAGCCGATTGTCGAGAGCGTGCTGGCGGAGGCGGCAAGTGGACGGCGGCCCGGGCCGGCGGGGGCGAAGGTGCGGGCGGTGTCCAATGGGTTTGACAGCGTGGTGCCGAAGTGCGACCTGTGTCTGACGGTGTCGGGGACGGCCACGCTGCACGCTGCGGGTTATGGCGTGCCGATGATCGTGGTCTACCGGGGCAACCCGATTCTGTGGCATCTGATTGGGCGCTGGATCATCAAGACGCGGACCTATTCACTGGTCAACCTGCTGAGCGACGCCCATGAGCACATCGTGCCGGAATTCATTCCGTGGTATGGATCGAATGACCCGGTGGCTCAGAAGGCGATGGATTATCTGCGGCATCCCGAGAAGCTGGCAGCGCAGAAGAAACGGTTACTGCATCTGATACAAACGCTGGACAAGCCGGGGGCATCGGAGAATGTGGCGAAGCTGGCGATGGGGATGATGGAGCATCCATGCGCTGATTCCGGCTGATTCAGGCCTGCCGCTCGCGCACAGTGTTCCTGTACAGGTCGTCTAGGAGTTTATATGACAGTTCGGACCTCTTATACGGAAGCCCGCGATATCACTACTGATCGAAACCAGCGCGAAACGTTTCAATCACCAAGCTGGGCCATCTCGAGGAAGCGGGTCTTCAGGTCGCCGTAGAGTTTGTCGAAGGTGGCGAAATGGCGGTCGTAGAGGGCGGAGAGTTTCTTGTTGGGGGCGATCTTGGTCACCTGTTTGATGGAAGATTTGCAGGCTTGTTCCACGGTGGACCAGACGCCGGTGCCGACGCCGGCGAGCAGGGCTACCCCGTAGGCCGGGCCTTCGGCGGCGTTGGTGAGGACGAGGGGTTGCTTGTAGATGTCGGCCTGGAGGTGGCACCAGAAATCGCTGCGGGCGCCGCCGCCGGAGGCGCGCACCTGGGTGATCGGGATGTTCAACTGCTGCATGATCTCGAGGGCATCGCGCATGCCGTAGGTGACGCCTTCCAGCAGCGCGCGGATCATCATGTTGCGGTCGGTGCGGGCGGTGAGGCCGATCCATCCGCCGCGGGCGTTGGGATCGGGATGGGGACAGCGCTCGCCGGTGAGATAAGGAAGGAAAAAGAGGCCTTCGCAGCCGGCCGGCGCCTGCATCGCCTCGGCAATCAGCAACTCATACGGATCTACGCGGCGTTTCTTGGCGCTGGCCACTTCGCCGGCGGCGAGGCGGTTGCGGAACCATTGAAAGGAGCCGCCGGCCGAGAGCATGCAGCCGAAGACACACCACTTGCCGGGGACGGCGTGGCACATGGTGTGGACGCGGCCAAGCGGGTCGCGGGTGGGCTGGTCGCTGTGGGCGAAGACGACGCCGGAGGTGCCGAGGGTGGCGCTGACGATGCCGGCGGTGACGATGCCGTTGCCGACGGCGCCGGCCGCCTGATCCCCCCCGCCGCCGACGACGGGAGTTCCCACCGCGACGCCAAGAGCTTGCGCGGCGGCGGCGGTGACATTTCCGGTGATGTCGGGAGATTCGTGCAGGCGCGGAAGCAGCGCGCGGTCGATCTCCAGTAGTCCCAGGAGCTTGTCGGACCACTTTCGATTGGCCACATCCAGCAGCAGCGTGCCGCTGGCGTCGCTGACTTCGGTGGCATATTCGCCGGTCATGCGGAAGCGGATGTAGTCCTTGGGAAGCAGAATGTGCCGCGTACGGTCGTAAACCTTTGGTTCGTGCTGGCGGACCCAGAGGATTTTCGGCGCGGTGAAACCGGTCAGAGCGGGATTCGCGACCAGATCGATCAACGCTTCGCGCCCCCCTGCTTTGGATTCGATCTGGGCGCACTGCGCGGCGGTGCGCTGATCGTTCCAGAGCAGCGCCGGACGGAGGGCTTTGGTCCCATCGCCGAGGAAGACGCTGCCGTGCATCTGGCCGGAGAGGCCGATGCCGCCGATGTCGGCGGGCTTCACCTTCGCCTTTTTGATGACCGCTTTGGTTGCACTACAGGTGGCCGACCACCAATCTTCGGGGTTCTGTTCCGACCAGCCGGGACGCGGGGAGGAGATGGGATGTTCGGCCATTGCTGTGGCGAGAACTCTTCCGTCTTCGTCGCAGATGAGAGTCTTGGTGCCGCTGGTTCCGATGTCGATGCCGAGCAAGTAAGGCATTGCGTTGTGCTCCGGGTTTGAGTTGCCGGGAGTATACTGGAGTGCCGGGGGTGGGTGAAGATCAGACGACTTTGCACAAACTGCAACACCGCTTGCGGATTACGAATAACCACCGTATCGCAGCGCTGCGGCGTACATCGCCAGCACGTTGTCTACCGGGATGTCATCGGTCAGCACCTGAGCCGGGCCGAGGATGTATCCGCCGCCGGGGGATAGTTGCTCGATACGCAGTTTCACTTCTCGCTCAACATCGCTGGGTGTGCCGCGCACGAGCACATCGGGATGGTTCACCGCGCCGACGAAGGTCAGCCGGTCACCCAGTTCGCGCTTGATACAGGGAAGGTCATTGTCGCGCACGGTTGGCGGCGCTGGGTCCCACATGTCCACGCCGATCTCCACCAGGTCCGGCAGAATCGGCCGGCAGTATCCGCAGCAATGAAACCAAATTTTCAGGCCATGCTTCTTGGCGACCGCGAAGATGCGCTTGAATTGCGGCTTATAGAATTCGCGCCAGATCTCGGGCCTGCAGTGCATGTTGAGCATCGAGCCGACATCATCCCCGCAGCGATAGATGTCGAAATGGCCGTCGGCCGCGGCAAGCCAGCGCTCGTTCCATTCCACGAAGAAGTCGCCCATGCGGTGCATGTAGGCGTGGGCGAGGTCGGGGTTGTCGTAGGGATCGAGCAAGGCCTGCTCATCACCGCGAAGGTTCATGGCATGGACGATGCCGCAGCCGCCTTCGCCGCCGACGGAAGGCCGGCCTTTCGCCTGGATGGCGAGGCAGCGCTCTTTCACGGTGGAATAGTCGAACCAGTCGGCGCTGGGCCAGGGATAGTCGTCGAGATCCTTAACGGATTCAGCAAAGGCGAGCGACCAATGGTGCTGACAGCGGATGCCGAAGAAATCGGTGGACGTGCCGTCGGGCAGGGTTTGTGGCTTGGGGCCGATGTAATTGGGATAGACATAATCGACATTGAAGACGGAGAAGCCGTCGATGCCGAGGGCGGAGTAGAGGCTCAGCAGATCGTTCACTTTGAAGTGCTTGAACAGCCGGGCGGTGATGCCGGTGTTGGCGTCCAAGCCCAGCGGAATGCGATCGACGGGGCGATGATCGAGCGTGGCGAGGATGCGGTCGCGCGGGGTCATGTCATATTCTCCAAAAATGCGGCGCTGCTTGCATGCTCTCTCTCGCTATTGCGCCAGTTCCTGGCGGCGGCGCAGGCGGGGAAGCTTCTTTTCGATCAACAGCGCGGTCATCTTGGCGGCGTTGCGATCGATGCGCTGGCGGGAGGATTCACTGAACATTGCCACCCATTCGGCCGGCACGCCACCAGCGCCGCGCAGCGTGCCGGAGAGCATGGCGGCACGGCCGGAAATGGTGTCGGAATCGCGGCCGATGTTGGTGCCGCCGATGGCGGACTGGCGGACATCGCCTTTGGCGATCTTGAACATGGCCAGCGAGAGGCCCCAGAGCTCGAGCGGGTCGATCTGGTGATAAAACAGGCACTTGTCGTAGAGTTCCTTGCGCGCGGCGAGCACGTCATCGTATTTTTCGGCGATGTCGAGGCAGGTCTGGATGTAAGCGCGGGGGGATTCGAACGAACGCTTGTCGAAGGTCTTGAAACCTTCGGTCGGGGCGACGCGGACGGCGGCCTGGCAGATGGAATCGACGGTCGCCTGCGGGCGCAGCGCCTCGGCGACGGTGGCGGCCAGCATCGCCGCCGCCATCACATCCAAGCCGCGCTGGTACATGTAAGAGACCGCCGTTGCGTCGATGGCGGCGAACTCCGGATCGGCGATGTTGTAGAGCCCTACCGGCTCCATGCACATCACGGTTGAACCGGTCACCTGAATCCAGTGGCCGGTGACGCGTGCATCCCAGCCCTGGCAGATCAGGTCGTAGGCGTGGCCCATGCACTGGATGAAAAAATGGTCGCGGTTGAGCCGGTCTTTCCAGGTCTGGCCGAATTGGCGGGCCATCACCGGCAGGCCGTCGCGGCCCATGTAGGTTTCCACCAGCAGCGCGGCCATCTGGTTGTCATCCTCGCTCTCCAGGCGGGCCGGCTCGAGGATGGTTTGAATGCCGCCGGGGTGCTTCTTGTCGATCTCCCAATAGAACTGTCCTTCTACTGGAGAACCCATGGCGTTGCCGATGGCGCCGGCGAGGAGATTGCCGCGGATCTTGCCATACAGAAGTGATTGGCCGTCGATAGTCTTGGCCGCGAGCGATTCGATGACATGGATGATCGAGCTTTCTGTGTGCAGTCGGTTGTCCACGACAGCGGTGATGGGCTGCCATGGCCGCGCCAGCGGCTCGGCCCACTCGCGCCACTCCGTGGGGAACACATCCCTCCCGCCCAGCGCGCCGATGATCGTGCCGCCGACGATGGCGGGAATCGTGTGCATGCCGACCCATGCATAATTCCATGCTCCACTGCTGCGGCTGCCCAGCAGCAGGGCCATAAACTGCTCGGGCTTGTCCGTGTAATCGTGCAGCAGCGGAAGGAGCCAGCGCAGCGGATTCCAGGCGATGAAGTCGTTCTCGCGGCGGTCGGCGACGAAACCGCCTTCCTGCGCCCACCATTTCACAAATTCCTGCGGTTTGCCTTTGAAAGATGCGCCGCTGCGCGCTGAGCGGTTGATCTGTCCGAAGATCTCCTTGTTGTTTTCCATCGCCAGCCGAATGACGGTATTCACCACTGTGATGCCCGTCGCGCCGGGCTGGAAAGCGGCGGCCACCGCGGCGGCACACAATCCCGCCCAATCGGCGCCGGTCTTTCCCTGGGCGACGGAGCCGAGCTCGACGCCATCCAGGTAGGCATATTCCGGGTCGGCGAGGTGGTAGATTCCCACCGCCGGCATGGCGGCACAGATCAGTCCATTTGGGGCATTGCCCATGCCGCTGATGCGCGGGTGCATTCCCTCTTGAAGAATCTCCTGGATGCTGTGGATGTTGTCCCAGGCGAAAGCCGGTGTGGCCAGCCCGGCGTCATGCTTGAGCAGGTTGCCGAAGTCTTCGGGCGTGACCCGGCCATGCTTTTGCAGGTAGGCGCGCACACCCAGATCGATGAAGGGGTTCATGTTGGCGCTGTTCATGCGATACTTATCCGGCTCTACTGGCTTGGCGCGGTGCAGCTTCAGCGTCAATAGATCGGCGGGGTGCTCGGTCTGAAAGGGTCTGCAGTCGAGAATCCAGGAATAGCCGAATTCCGCGGCGATGGCCGCGCCCAGCAGCGCCCCGTGAATGCGCTCGTGCAGTGAGATACCAGCCATGTCCCGTCGCTCCCTTCGATGCGTCTGCTCCTGGTTGCGGGGATGATACCAATGCCGAGCGGGTAACTCACGCGCCAGGCGATGTGGTATTGCTCAGATCCCCATGGGATGCCTTGATTTTCGCAGGTGCGCAGCTACGCTGCACCCGTCACCAAATTACTCTTTTTAAGGATGCACCATGAAGCTCGGGTACCTCGTCAGTTTCAACAGGGATGAGCCAGGGCGGGCGCGCCGGCTTGGGTTTGACAGCCTCGAACTGCACGCTTCAAGCTGGTTTGGCAACGATATCTACAGCGACAAGAAGCAGCGCCAGGAGATTGTCGATCAGCTCAAGGCGGCGCGGGAAGAGTTCGGCATTTCGGTCAGCGCCATCGCCAATTACTGGCCGGCCATCGGGTACAAGGGCAAGGAGCTTACCGACTCGATGAAGAAGGCGATCGACATCGCCGAGGCGTGCGGCGCCGGCGTGGTGACGGCGATCGTCGGGCGCGAAGACAAGAACAAGAGCATCAAGGACAATATTCCGGCGTGGGCCAAGGGATATGCCTCGGTTGCAAAAGCGGCCGAGGACAAGGGCGTTCGGATCGGGTTTGAAAACTGGCCGGCGTTTGGCGGATATCCCATGACCGGCCAGACGATGGCGATCACCCCGGAGGCGTGGGAGGCGATGTTTGACGCGCTGCCGAGCAAGGCGCTGGGGCTGGAATTCGACCCATCGCACCTGTACTGGCAGGAGATCGATCACATGGCGGCGCTGCGCAAGTTTGCCGACCGCGTCGTGCATGTGCATGCCAAGGACACGGAAATATTCTACGACAAGCGCGACCACGTCGGCATCTATGGCGATGGTTGGTGGACCTATCGCATTCCGGGGCTGGGCGAGATTGACTGGAATGAATTCATGGCCGGGCTGCACAGCATCGGCTACAAGGGCGGCATCGCGATCGAGCACGAAGATGGCCGCTTCGATGCGGGGCGGCAGAAGGCGGATCTGAAGGAATACGAGCAAGGATTGAAAATCGGCCTGGCGACGCTGCGGCCGCTGGCGGGATGAGCTGCAACTGAATTGACCAACGAGCGGGCGGCTATCAAAAGTCGCCCGCTTTTTTTGCGCAACAGTTTAGTCGATGGTGGTTCCTACTGGTTGAAATTTCTGCAACGGGTTGCCGGTGCCCTTGATGGCGAGCATGCGCTGCAGGGCGACCGTCGCCCACTTCCGCGTGGTTGCATCCACCTTGATCTCGTTGACGACCTTTCCTTCCACAAGATTCTCCAGCACCCAACAGAGGTGCGGAAGATCGATGCGGTACATCGTCGTGCAGAGGCACTGGCAGTCGCTGAGCACGATGATCTTCTGCTCGGGATGCTGATTTTTCAGGCGGTTCACCAGGTGAACTTCGGTGCCGATGGCCCATTCGCTGCCCGGCGGGGCGGCCTCAATCTGTTTCACGATGTAGGCGGTGCTGCCGGCCATGTCGGCCTTCTGCACCACCTCCCACTTGCACTCGGGATGCACGATCACCTTCATGTCCGGATACTTTTGGCGGACCTGGTCCACGTGTTCCGGCCGGAACAGCGCATGTACCGAGCAGTGCCCTTTCCAGAGCACGAAATCGGCGGCCGCAAGGCGTTGGGGATCGTTGTCGCCGAGATCGCTGCGCGGATCCCATACCACCATCTGCTCAAGCGGATAACCCATGGCATATGCGGTGTTGCGGCCGAGGTGCTGATCGGGGAAGAAGAGAATTTTCACCTTCTTGCCCGGCTTGTGCGTCGGCGCTGCGCCGCCCTTCAGCGCCCATTCCAGAACGTTTCGGCAGTTGCTGCTGGTGCAGACCGCGCCGCCGTGTTCGCCGACGAACGCCTTGATGGCGGCCGAGCTGTTCATGTAGGTGATGGGAACGATGGTCTGATCCGGGCAGAGTTCCTGAAGCTGGCTCCAGCACTCGAGGGTCTGATCGAGATTGGCCATGTCGGCCATCGAGCAGCCGGCGCCGAGATCGGGAAGGATCACGTGCACGTTTTCATCGGTGAGAATGTCGGCCGACTCGGCCATGAAATGCACGCCGCAGAAGACGACGTATTCGATGCCCTTCTGGTCGGCGGCCTTGCGCGACAGCTCGAAGGAGTCGCCGGTGAAATCGGCGTAGTCGATGATGGCATCCTGCTGGTAGTGATGGCCGAGGATCAGCAGTTTCTCGCCAAGAACAGCGCGGGCGGAATCGATGCGCAGGCGCAGCTCTGGATCGGAGAGTTCGCGATACAACTTGGGAAGCGGAGGTTGCCAGGCGAGCGTCATGGTTTCCTTTCGTGCGGCGGCATTCTAACCGCCAGGGCACAGCAATTGTACGGAGGAATGCGGCCAATTGTGCGGCATATTTCCCCATCGCCTGTGCGTTATAACTCCTTGAATTAGCATGTGTTGCCGCAGGTATTGGGCAAGAAATGGCGGTCGCCTGTGATTGTTGGATTTTCCGCGAGACTTGACGGGATGGCAAAAGTAAGCAACACTACATCCGGATGAGCGGATGGATGCAGTGGATTCCGCTTCACTGACAAATCGCACTTCGCCGATAGATCATCGTTGCGAACATACTTTGGCTCCGGAGCGCTGTGATGCGAATTGACAAACTGTTGGGACTTGGCCAGCCGACGATTTCCTTCGAGTTCTTCCCGCCGAAGAATGACGTCGGTTGGGCGCAGCTCTATGGGGCGATTGCGGATTTGCACACGCTCAAGCCGAGTTACGTTTCGGTTACCTACGGCGCCGGCGGGAGCACGCGGGAAAAAACGGTCACTCTCGTCGAGCGCATCCAGAATGAATTGAAAATCCGCTCGATGGCGCATCTCACCTGCGTCGGCCACACCGCCACCGAGATCGGCGCGATTCTCGATGACATCTGGAAGGCGGGGATTCGCAACGTGCTGGCGCTGCGCGGCGATCCGCAGGCCGGGCAGCCGATGTTCGTCAAGACCGAAGGCGGATTCGGCTTCGCCAATGAGCTCGTTGAATTCATCCGCGCCAGGCACGACTTCTGCATCGGCGTCGCCGGATATCCCGAAGGACATCCGCAATGCCTCAATCGCACGCGCGACCTGGAAAACCTCAAGAAGAAGGCGGACGCCGGCGCGGATTTCATCATCACCCAGCTTTTCTTCGACAATGCCGACTTTTACCGCTTCCGCGACCAGGCCCGCGCCATGGGGATCAAGCTGCCGATCGTGGCCGGCATCATGCCGATCCTGAACGTCTCGCAAATCAAGCGATTCATTTCGATGTGCGGGGCGAAAATTCCCCATCCGCTGCTGTTGAAGCTGGAGGCGCTGGAGGCCGATCCGGAAGCGGTGTATGCCGCAGGCGTGGAATACGCGATCGAACAATGCCGCGACCTGCTGGCCAATAGTGTCGATGGCCTGCACTTCTACACCCTCAACAAGAGCAAGGCGACGGTGCAGATCTGCAAAGACCTCAATCCGAAGCACGCGGCGTAACCATCGACATCCCCTGCATCGGCCGGATATAACGGATTCATGCGATGGCTTGGGCTGCTGGTATTGGTCGGAATGGCGGTTCGCGCCGGCGCGGCGACGATTGAAGTGTCGGCGGCGGCGAGCTTGCAGGAGGCGTTGACCGAGATTGCCCGCGCTTACGAGCACGACAGCGGCGACACAATTCGGCTGAATTTCGGCGCATCCGGGCAACTGCTGGCGCAGATAACACATGGCGCTCCGGTCGATCTCTTCATCTCTGCGGCGCAGGCGCAGATGGACGAATTGAAGAAGGCGAGGTTGATCGCCGGCGAGGATCATCTCATTGCACGTAACACGCTGGTGCTGATCGTTCCAGCCAGCGCTGCAAATCCCCCTGCTAATTTTGCGGATCTTACCGACGCCCGCTTTGGGCGCATCGCGATGGGCCAGCCCAAGACCGTTCCGGCCGGCGAATATGCGATGCAGACAATTAAGGCGCTGAAGATCGCGGATGCCGTCAAGCCGCGGCTGGTGTACGGACTGAACGTGCGGCAGGTGCTTGATTACGTGGAGCGCGGCGAGGTGGACGCCGGCATCGTGTATGCAACTGACGCCATCGCGGCCGGCGAGAAGGTCAAAGTCGCCGCGGCCGCGGATGAGAAGCTGCACGAGCCGATTGTCTATTCCGCGGCGGTATTGCGCGATGCGCCGCAACCTGCTGCCGCCGGGGCTTTTCTTGCTTATTTGAGCACCCGGCCGGCCCAGGCGATTTTGCAGAAAAAGGGATTCGCGCCGCCCTCGCCGACCCCCCCTGCCCCTCCGACCACCAAGAGTTCCGATGAGTGAGCTGAGATCGGCGCTTCTGCTGTCGCTGCAGGTCGCGTCGATCGCGACGCTGCTGATCGCGCTGACCGCGATTCCGCTGGCGTTCTTCTTCGCCCGCTCGCGCTTTCGCGGCAAGAGCCTGCTGGAGGCGCTGCTCACGGTGCCGCTGGTGCTGCCGCCGACGGTGGTCGGATATTTTCTGATCGTCCTGTTCGGGCGCAACGGCTGGATCGGGCAGTTCACGTTCAGGTGGTTCGGCTATTCGATCCTGTTCCGCCGCGAAGGGGCGGTGCTGGCGGCGGCCGTCGTCTCGCTCCCGCTGCTGTTTCTGCCGGCCAAAGCCGCCTTCGCGGCGATCGAGCGCGAGCTCGAGGACATCGCCCGCCTCTATGGCGCCAACCCGCTGCAGATTTTCTGGCACGTGAGCCTGCCGCTGGCCCGGCGCGGCATCGTCAGCGGATTATTCCTGGCATTTGCGCGGGCTCTGGGCGAATTCGGGGCGACCACGATGGTGCTCGGCGACCGCGAAGGCCAGCGCACCCTGCCGATTTCGATCTACATGGATTACATCTCCGGCAATCCCACCGCCGCCACCGTCGCCGCGGTGCTGCTGCTCACGGGCATTTCGCTGGCCATCACCTATGCCTATAACCGTTCGCCGCTGGGAGGGCGCTCGTAACCTCACAGGATGCATTTCGACGGCTCAGGGTTGGCTGGCGGCGGGAGCTGTGGTGCTCGACATTTCCTGGTTGATCTCGCGCAGGCGGGTCTCGAATTTTTCCTTCATAAGCAGCTCGGCGGCCTGATAGAGATTATAGACCTCGGTATCGTCGATATTGAAATAGGTGGCGATGCCGTTCAGTTTTTCGCTGAAGCTGCGGAACGGGATCGACTTGAGCTGGTTCACGTCCGCCAGCGCGTAGCGCACGACGCGCATATCGTGGCCGGTGCGGTCGCGAAGGCGCAGGAAGCCGGAATCATCGAGCGTGCGCATCGCCTTGCGCAGTTCGGCGGCGGTGGCCTCATCCGGCGAGTGCTTGAGGATGATTTCCGAGAGCGTGGCCGATCCCGCCCGTGTGAGCAGCGCCGTGCTGGTAAGGTTGGTGCCGGTGCGCAGGCTTTGGATAAACCCGATATCTCCCTTATCCGATAGCCGGGCGTCGAATTGAGTGCGGGCATCCAGGCAGATCAACAGCGCGCCGTGAGGATAAGGATCGGCCCGGCCATTCGCCCTGGCGGCCGCAATCTGCGCCTCGTAGGTTTCCACCAGCGTCTGAATTCCGAGATTGTCGGTGACGCCACCGTCGATGAGGTGCTGATACTGCTTGAAGATCGTCGAATAATCCCGCAGCGTCACCTGGTGCATCACGATGGGAAATGATGCGCTGGCGGCCACCGCGTAGGCGATGGGATAGTCTTTCAGATTGGAATTGAGCTCATCGAAGGTTTCGTTGCAGAAGATGAAGCGCCGGCCGGATTGCAGGTTGGTGGCGTTGATGAGCAAGTGCGGGCGGTCGGCGCGGAGATCGTTGTAGGTCAGGGCCCGGCCGCGGCGGGTAAAGAGGTTTCGGCGCAGCGTCTTGGCCAGCAGATCGCTGCGGTCGTAGTCGCTGAAGATCAGGGCGAAGAAGTTCCAGGGGGTGAAGGTGTCGACGATGATGTCGGTGGCGAAGCCGTGGCTGAGCTTGCGCTGGAGGTTTCCGGCGTTCCAGTCCTGGTCGTCGCAGACGCAGTAGTACGCGGCGGTGAGCGATCCGCCGGAGACCGAGGAGATGTAATCAGCGCGTTGAAGCAGGCCGACGCGCTGAAGCTGAAGCATGCAGGCGGCGGAGAAGTTGGCGCTGCGCGAACCGCCGCCGCTGATGGCGATGCCGACAAAGTAGCCGTCGCGGTCGTCCGGAGACGCCGGCCGTGGAACTCCCGGCGCGGTGGCCGGCGCGGTGACGGCGATGGCGGTGGCATCCGGCTCGGTGTCCGAATGCTGGATGGAGGTGACGTCGGCCAGCACCGCCGAGCGCGTCTGGTTCCTGGTCCGGCTTTCGGCGGGGATGGTTTGCGGATTGAGCCGCCGGTTGGCGTAGGTGCAGCCGGACTGAAGGCACGCCAGCAGCACGGCCGCGATGCTTAACCTGAAAATTCTCATGGGCGGCGATTGTAAGTGAATTGCGGCTGTGGAAAATGCATTGGGAGATTTTCTTGTGACCGCAAAAAGTAAGATCACCAGCAAGGGTAGAGGCCGGACGGTGAAAGCAGCAGCGCAGAAGGCGCCGAAGCCGCAGGCCGCCGTCCCCCCTGCCGCCTTCGGGCCGGTGGCCCTGTATTGCCTCTCCGACTCGACCGGGAATCTGCCGCAGCACATGCTGGCCGCGTTTCTGACGCAGTTTCCGCGCGGCTCGTTCGATCTGCGCACGCGCAACTTTCTGGATGCGCCGCACAAGGTGGAGGCGGCCCTGGAGGAAATCCGCACAGCGCCGGGAATCGTCTGCCACGCGTTCGTCTTACCGGAGACCAAGCAGCGCATCGCCGATTTCTGCGCGGCCGGGAGGCTGGCCTGCCGCGATCTGACGGGCGGGTTTGTCGATTTTCTCTCGCGGGAATCCGAGATCACCCCCGCGCCCGACCGTAAGCTTCTGCACCGTGTTGACACAATGTACCATCAGCGCATCGAGGCGATCGAATACACGCTTAGCCATGATGATGGGCTGGGCCTTGAGACGCTGGGCGACGCCGACGTGGTCCTTACCGGGGTGTCGCGGACGAGCAAAACGCCGACGAGCATCTATCTCGCCCAGCAGGGATACAAGGTTGCCAACGTATCGCTGGCGCAGGGCGTGAGCGTACCTGGCGAGCTGCTGGCGGCGCCGCAGCGGAAGATCGTGGGGCTGCTGATCGACCCGTCGGGCTGGTGGAAATCCGCACCCAGCGCAATGCCGATTGGCGCATGGCGACCACCGCGTACAACGATCCGGAAGCGGTCGAGCGCGAGGTGGAATGGACGAAACAATTGTTCCGCAAACAAGGCTGGTTCACGTTGGACGTGACCAATCGCGCGGTCGAAGAGAGCGCTGGGCGGATTTTGCAGATGGTGCTGCGGCAAAACACAACCGTGCCAATTTCCGGAAAGTAGCATTCATGCCGTCACAAGAGATGGATTGGTCGAAGGTGATCGCGGCGTCGGTGGTGCCGGTGGTGTTGATCTCGGCAAGCGCGCTGCTGTGCCTGGCATTTTACAACCGCCTGGCGTCGATCGTGTCGCGGCTGCGGGGATTTCAACGCGAGCGCATTCATGAACAGCGCTGGCTGGCGCATCCGCCGGCCGGCGAAAACACCGAGCACGATATCGCGGTGCATCGCGAGTTGCTCAAGCTGCTGGATGAGCAAACCGTCGGCGTGACCCGCCGCGCCCGGCTGATCAGGGCGACGCTGATGTGCCTGTTGTGTACCATCGCGACGCTGATCGTCTGCTCGCTCTGCACGGGGATGAGCGTGGTATGGGCGCCGGCGGGGTATCTGGCACTTGCGCTGTTCTTTCTGGCGGTCGGCATCCTGATGCTGGGGGTCTTCTATGCGATCAAGGAACTGGGAGGGGCGCTCGATCCGGTGGAATTGGAAGGCCGCGCCATCGCACGATTAAGCGCCTATTTTGATAATCCGAATAGTGTCTGAAGGCTGGCAGGCGGCGCCGCGGTTCGGGCCTATGGAATATCGCGCATCTGTACTGCCATCTGCAGCGCCTCGTTCTTTTCGCGAATGGCTCCTTCGAGCTGGGCATCGTAGACGGCATCCAATACCCGTTTGAAAATCGGGCCGGGCGTCCAGCCGGCGGCCGTGAGATCGTCGCCCGTGAGCAAGGGGGGCGGGGCCACTTCCGTCTTTTCCAGCTCGGCGAGCCGCTCGCGCAACCAATCGATGCGCTGGGCATATTCACCCACCGCGCCGATTGCGTGCAGGATGGCGCGCGTCGATCGTGAGATCGGCAGTGCCAGAAACCGCTTCATCCGCGCCACCGTCGGCGGCGTCTCCTCCAGCAGCGCCCCCAACGACTGCATCGCCTCTTTCATCTGATCGGACTCCTCGTTGCTGAGCTTCAGCGCCTGCCGCAACGCCGATACCGCCCGCCCCGCCGGCTTTTTTGCCAGAAACTGGCGCAGGTCGCCGCCCTGTGCCTGCCATTGAAAGCAGATTGCCGCCGCGGCCAGCAGCGCCCCAAACGGTAACGGCTCGTCGGCCGGCAGCCGCAGCACGATGGACCGGTCTTCCTCCAGCGCCCCCACCGGCTCCTTGCTCAGAAAGCGAAACATCACCGGCACGAATCCGAACTCCCACAGCATTTTCCACGCCGCCGGGCGCGTCGGCGCCATCAGCATGGTTCGCAATTCCTCGGCGATGCGCTCGGGGCTGATGCGGATAATCAATCCCGCATCGCGCCCAATCGCCGCCGCCGTTACCGGCTCGATGGCAAAGCCAAAGCGGCTGGCAAAGCGAATCGCCCGCAGCAGGCGCAAATGATCCTCCTCGAAGCGGGCGGCCGGCTCGCCGATGGCGCGGATGATCCGATCCGACAAATCCCTCTGCCCGCCCACATAGTCGATCACCCGCGTCGTCAGCGGGTCGAGGAACAGGCCGTTGATGGTGAAGTCGCGCCGCCTGGCATCCTCTTCGGCGGTGCTGAACTTCACGCCGGTGGGATGCCGGCCGTCTTCATACCTACCGTCGTTGCGGAAGGTTGCCACCTCCACCATGCTGCGGCGTTGCCGCACCAGAATCACGCCAAAGGCCGCGCCGACCGCCTGCGTGTTGGA
The DNA here is from genome assembly GCA_036744635.1 of Tepidisphaeraceae bacterium. GTDB lineage: Bacteria > Planctomycetota > Phycisphaerae > Tepidisphaerales > Tepidisphaeraceae > DAIOHQ01. The sequence goes on from DAIOHQ010000012.1 coordinate 29,592, forward strand.
AAACAGTTCGCGCACCCGCTCTGGCGGGGCATCCGTGGCCACATCAAAATCCTGCGGCCGCAATCCCAACAGTTCATCGCGCACGCAGCCGCCGGCGAAATATGCCTCGTATCCCGCCTGGCGCAGGCGCAGCAGCACCGCCAGCGCATCTTCGCGCTCATTGGTCTGCTTTCCCGCGTCGGCCGCATCATCCATTGCAGGAAAGAATACCGCCGGAGCCGGCAAAAGGCATTTCACGAGGCGAGGTGTTGGGAAAAAAAGCGCAGCCAGTTTCTCCCCATGATGCCGGCGACATCATTGTCATTGAAGTCGGCTGCGTGCAGCGCATCGGCCAGGCGCGGCAGATCGGCCGATGTGGTAATTTCTTGCGGGATCTGATCGCGTCCCAAGCCGCCATCCATATCCGTGCCGATGGCGACGTGCTCGGCATCGCCGACTAACTCGCAGATATGCCGCGTGTGCCGGACGACATCTTCCAGGGTGGCCTGGCGCTTGCCGTATTCGGTCGGTGCCAGCAAGAATTTGTCGAAGAAGTTGATGCCGATCACGCCGCCACGGGAGGAGATGGCGCGGATCATTTCATCGGAAATTTGCCGGTCGCCGGGGACGATGGCGCGGCAGTTCGAGTGCGATGCCATCATCGGCCCGCCGGTCAGGTCGAGCAACTGCCAGAACGATTGCTCGGCGAGGTGGGAGGCATCGTGAATGACGCCGACACGATCCAGCGCCCGGACCATTTTCACGCCTTCGGCCGTGAGCGGACCGGGCGCTCCCGTACCGCCGGCATGGCGGGTGGCTTTCCATGCCAGGCCGACGATGCGCATGCCGGCATCGAAAAATTGCTGTACATCCTTCTCATTGCGCAAGGCGTCGGCGCCTTCCAGGAGCAGGATCGCCGGCAGCGCCCGGCCGGCCGGCGCTTGCGGGCTCGGCAACTCCTCGCGCCGGCGGATCAACATCATCTCCCCATTTTTCTCCTGCTCGGCATACCACGCCAGTTGCCGCCGCGCCTCGGCATGCGCCTCGTCGGCCGACCGATATCCCGGCTTGCCATCCAGCCCCGGCTCGACGAACACGGTGGCGCAGATAAGGCCCACATGCCCTTGGCGCAAGTCCGGCAATCCCACCGTCGGAATATCGTCTGGCTCCCCGCGTTGCTCCGTCGCAGCACGCAGCACCTCGCGCCCGCGCAAGGCGTTGTACGCCAGATCCAGATGAGCATCGACTATGAACATGACTGCAACCCGATCAGATGCCGCACCACGCCCCGGCCAAGCGCCATCAGGTTATATCCACCCTCCAAGGCGCTGACGACTTTCCCTTCGCAGTGCCGCTCGGCCAGCGCCACCAGTTCACGCGTCATAATCTCATACGCGGCATCGGACAATTCGATCTGCGCCAGCGGATCATCGCGATGGGCGTCAAACCCCGCGGAAATCAGCAGCATCTCCGGATGAAACTCATCCAGCGCCGGCAGCACGTAATGCTCCATCGCCATCAGATATTCCTCATCGCCGGCGCCCGGATCAAACGGCAGGTTCAGGATGGTGCCCCGGCCGGCGCCGGTGCCGATCTCCCAATCATGCCCGCTGCGCGGCCAGAGCGTCGCCGGATGCTGGTGCATGCTGATGAACAAGACGCTCGGGTCATCCTCAAACGCGGCCTGGGTTCCGTTGCCGTGATGGACGTCGAAATCGACGATGCCGATCCGCCCCAGCCCGTGGCGCTGCTGCAGATAGCGGGCGGCGATGGCGACGTTTCCAAACAGGCAGAAGCCCATCGCCCGGTCGGGCTCGGCGTGATGCCCCGGCGGGCGCACGGCCGCGAATGCCCGCCGCACTTCGCCGGCCATCACCGCATCGCAGCAGCGCAATACCGCCCCCAGCGCCAGCAGCGCGATCTCGTAACTTTCCGGCCCGACCGGCGTGTCCCCCTGGTCCAGCACACCGCCGCCGACGGCGCACACGTGCCGCACGTAATCGATATAGCGCTGTTCGTGTACCGTTGTCAGCCAGCACGGATCGGCGGGAATGCACGCAAGTTCCAGCAATTTCTTCGCCGGCCCCGGCTGAATTCCGAATATCTTTTCACTCGGTCCGAACGGATTGGGCGAGTCGATCAGCCCCGCCTCGCGCACGGCGGCAAAGATGGCGCGGATGCGGTCCGGCCGCTCCGGATGGCGCGGGCCGGTGCGATGCTCCACGAATCGGGCGCTCGAGCAAAATCCGATCATATTTCACTCCACCCCGATCTTCTGGAACCACTGCGGGAACATATAGCGCAGCGCCAATGGCACCAAGAGCATGACATTGATCGCCACCAGCATCGCGACGTAATGCCAGTCTCGAAGCAATTGGCGGTTGTATCCCAGAATCACATAGGCGGTCGTCGCCGGAATCCCGCCCAGCGCCGTGCCGATGGCCACATCCGCGGCGGTAATCTTCGTCAACCCGAAAGCGTAATTAGAGACACCAAAGGGCACGAAATGCATCAGCCGCACCCCCATCACTACCAGCAGACCGTTGTGGCCCATCTTCTCATCGAGGGCGCGCAGGCGGGCCATTTTCGCTTCCACCTTGTAGCGGAACCAGTCGGCCGCCAGCCAGCGGGCCAGCAGAAAGGTCGCTGTCGCGCCGATGGTGGCGCCGATTTGACACAGCCCGATGCCCCACAACAGCCCGAAGGCATATCCCGCGATCATCTGCAGCCACCACACCGGCAGCGCCACGATGCTCAGCAGAAGATAGATGCCGATCACCACCAGCGGCGCGATGATCCGATGCGCCCACACCCACTGCTGCGCATCCTTTCCCATCGTGCGCGGATGGTGCATGAGCACCTGTCCGTTGGGAGTGAAGAAAAAGAACCAGACGGACACAATGATCAGCGCAGCCAGCAGCGCCAGCACGACCCAGCGCGCCACCCGCAGCGCAGGCGGCACCGGCGGAGGAACTGCCGGCAGCGCGGGCAACGCGGAGGTCAGAGGACCGGCGTATTCCACCGCTTGTTTTGGTTCGCTTCGCTCATCCATTTGCGTACATCATGTTGCGCATGCCGATCCAGTAGGTCTGAAACAGGTACACCGCCCCCACCACCACTTCGCCGCAGAGCACGTAATGATACATTTTCAAGAACCAGTAAAGCCCGGTTATGTCGAAGGGGAAATGATCGAACGTGTAGTGAAATCCCACCACCGTCCCCAGCACCACCAGCGCCACCGGCAGATAGTGCGCTGAATGAAAATAGAGCGCCCGCAGCACCACCGGCATCGGCAGGCGCAGCCCGCGATAGCTGGCTTCCCAGTGCGTCAGCCGCGCCGCCAGCCGGGTCGTCACCCACATCAGCAGCAGCGCCCCGGCAGTCAGCAAGCCGCCGCGCAGCACACCGTAGTCTCGATAATCCAGCAGCCATTCGCCATGGATGCTGGCCGCTCTTCCGATGATCGCCGCGGCCAGCAGCCAGTGAATGAATGCGAACGACCTGGCCGACGTCGATGAGGCACGAGCCGAAAGATGTCGAAAAAAATGTGCCGGCCGCAGCAGCACCAGGCCGGTTGTCGTGAAGAATGCGGCCAGCTTCTCAATCGGGCGTCCCGCCGATTCCCATGCGCTGAGATGCCGGTGTTCCGGCAGGCTGTCGCGAATGAAGCTGCCGCACTCCGGGCAGCGCGAATCAACCGGCAACCCATCCAGCACGTACCCACACTGCTCGCACAGCAGCGAGCTCGCATCCGGTACGCTTGCGGCCAATCGGGACATCGTAGTATCTTAGCAGCGCATCATGCGACCGCTCCTGCCTATTCTGCTGCTATCCATCACCATCGCCGGCTGCGACCGGCACAAGCAGGCGGCGGTTCCGACGACCGCGCCCGCGCCGGCCACCGCCCCGGCCAGCCGGCCGTCCGAGGCACTGGGTGCAACCTATATTGCCATCGATCACCAGACCATCGAGTTTCCTCCCGCGCAACTGAAACTGGAGAAAGGCGCCCAGCTCACCGCCCTGCTCTTCAGCGAAGACCCCCCCGGCCCCGCCGACCCCGCCGCCGACGACAAGGCCGCCAACAGCTTTTACCTGCAGATGCCTCTCGACATCACCGATGCTGCGCAGCTTTCACAGACAACCTACGCCTACAAAGCCGCCTCGCGCGAGCGCGAAGATTCGCCCAACGGCATCTTTCTCGACCACTCGAAAAAGCAGCTCCAGCCGCTAATGATAAACGTCCAGTTCACTCCCAAGGCCGACGTGCTGGAAATCACCCTCACCGGATCGTTCCTGGAATTCGACACCCAGGACCCCGCCATTCCCTCCAAAGAAGTTCTCGTCAAAGCAACCCTGACCGTGCCGCAGCCGAAGTAGGCCGTGTTCGCACGTCACAAACGTCGTCACCAGGCATATGATTGATGACATAAAACGGCGCGCGATTTCGCGCCATGCAATCGGCGCTGATGTCATTCTGAAGTACTCTGAAGAATCTGGCTGGACGGCAGTTGAGGCCAGATCCTTCGGAGTACCTCAGGATGGAAGGGGGCCGAACCGTGCGTGGTCATTCAGGCCCTCAACTGTAGGGGCGGGGTCTCCCCGCCCTCTGGCTCGACAACAATGCGGGCGGGGAAACCCCGCCCCTACAATGCTCTGTTTACCGAGACACCTATGCCCGACTTCGAAGTAGTCAGTCCATTCCAACCCCAGGGCGACCAGCCGCAGGCCATCGAACAACTCGTCCGCGGCGTCAACGAAGGCAGGCGCTTTCAATGCCTGATGGGCGTCACCGGCTCGGGCAAGACCTTTACCATGGCCAACATGGTCGCCCGCATCAAGCGGCCAACGCTGGTCATCTCTCACAACAAAACCCTGGCCGCCCAGCTTTATGATGAGTTCAAGGAGCTCTTCCCCCACAACGCCGTCGGCTATTTCGTCTCCTACTACGACTATTACCAGCCCGAAGCCTACATTCCCCAGCGCGACATCTACATCGAGAAAGATGCCAGCCGCAACGATGATCTCGACCGCCTGCGCCTCTCCGCCACCAGCCATCTGGTAAGCCGGCCGGATGTCCTGCTGGTCGCCTCGGTAAGCTGCATTTTCGGCCTCGGCTCGCCCGGCGAATACAAGAACAGCGTCGTCCCGATCCGCAAAGACGTCGAAACCGACCGCGATGACATGCTGCACAAGCTCATCGACCTGCAATACTCCCGCAACGACATCGACTTTAGGCGTGGCACCTTTCGCGTGCGCGGCGATGTCGTTGAGCTGCATCCTTCCTATGAAGAATTCGCCTACCGCATCGAATTCTTCGGCGAGCAGATCACCTCCATCGCCGCCATCAACCCGCTTACCGGCGAATTGCTCCGCGAGGAGGAATCGATCTTCATTTACCCGGCCGTCCACTACGTCATGCCGACCGACCGCCTGGAGGCGTCTATCCAGTCGATCCAGGCCGAACTGGACCAGCAGGTGATGCACCTGCGCGGCCAGGGCAAGCTGCTCGAGGCGCAGCGGCTGCTGGCCCGCACCAAATATGACATCGAGCTGATCCAGGAGGTCGGCTATTGCCCCGGCGTTGAGAACTATTCGCGGCACCTCGATGGCCGCAAACCCGGCGAGAAGCCCTACACGCTGATCGACTATTTCCCCAAGGATTTCGTGCTGATCATCGATGAGTCTCACGTCTCCCTCCCGCAGATCAAGGCGATGTACAACGGCGACCGCATGCGCAAGGAGGTGCTGGTGGAGCATGGTTTCCGCCTGCCCAGCGCCCTGGACAACCGGCCGCTGAAGTTCGAGGAGTTCGAGCAGATGTGGCACCAGGTGATCTTCGTCTCCGCCACGCCCAGCAAGTATGAGCTGGAAAAATGCGGCGGCGAGGTGGTCGAGCAGGTGATCCGCCCCACCGGCCTGGTCGACCCGGAAATCTTCGTCCATCCCGCCCAGGGCCAGGTGCCGCACCTGCTGGAGCAGATCAAGGAGCGGGTGGCCTCCGGCGAACGCATTCTGGTGACCACGCTCACCAAGCGGCTGGCCGAGGATTTGAGCGCCTATATTCAGGAGGCCGGCTACCGTGGGCGCTATCTGCACAGCGAAATCCAGACCATCGAGCGGGTCGAGATACTCCGCGAGCTTCGCCAGGGCGACTACGACGTGCTGGTCGGCGTGAACCTGCTGCGCGAAGGGCTGGACCTGCCGGAAGTTTCGCTGGTGGCGATCCTGGATGCCGACAAGGCCGGTTTCCTGCGCAGCGAAACCTCACTCATCCAGATGATCGGCCGGGCGGCGCGCAACGTGAACGCCAAGGTGGTGCTCTATGCCGACTCCATCACGCCCGCGATGAAGAAGGCGATGGATGAGAGCCTGCGCCGCCGCGAGCTGCAGGTGCAATACAACGCCGACCACGGCATCACCGCCGCCACGGTTGTCCGCGCCATCCGCAGCGGCATCGAGTCCGAGGTGAAGGCCAGGCGCACGGTCGAGCAGGCCATCAAGGCCGATGACCACCAGCTCGACCAGACCGAGCTGATTCGCCTGCTGGAAGAGGAAATGCTGGAGGCCGCCAAGAACCTGGAATTCGAGCGCGCTGCCCAGCTCCGCGACAAGCTCACCGAAGTAAAAGGCGTCCCGACGATCAAGAGCGGCACCCCCCCTGCCTTCGGCTCCATCGACGACCAATCCAAACAGAAGATCTGGGAGCCCAGGAGCAAGGGAAGAGGCAAGGGCAAGAAAGTCGCGCGCTGAGCAGGAAGCCACGGAGACACAAGCAGAAAGATTCACCGCAGGGACGGTTCCGCGGAAGGCAACAAGAAGGGGCACACAGAGATGACAAGGAGAACCGTGAGCCGCAGAGGAAGACACAGGGTCGGCTTGAGGGCGGGGTCGATGTGCTGGGCTCTGGTTTCGGCTTCATTCATGAGTTTTGAGTGGGTGTCGCCGGTGCGAGGATGGTCACGCTCATGCCCGCGAACTGGGAAAAACCCTGGTCAAAGGTCACCATTTCCAACTGTGCCGCGCTGGGCAGCGCCGCCAGGTGGTGCCAGATTGAAACGACTCCCGGCGGCTCCTCGCGATACGCAACGGACGGCGACGCCATGAAGCGATCCAGAGTTGCCAGTGCATCCCGATTCGATAGGCCGGGAACGCCGTAGACGCGCAGGATCGCCGGCGTTGATAGCAGCCGCAGAGTGCTCTGTTGCGTCGCCCGGCAAAAGTACGCAGGCCGCTCGGCGGTGGCCGCCCGCAACGCCGTGGTCGCCTTGGCGTGACTGGGGTGTGCGGCGAACGCCAGACCGACCCAGATGTTAGCGTCGAAGAGGAAGCCCGGCGCGTTCAAGATCTTCCTCCAACTGCGTGCGCTCGATCAGAGCCTGAAGTTCATCGGCGCTCATACGGTGGATCGGCGCGTCCGGTGGGCTCTGGATCACCGGCAGTCCGGTCTCCGGGTCCGTCGTAATGGTCGCAGTGACCGGGGCCGCATCCCCCGCACGCTCGGAAACAGCCAGCCCCTTGCGCACCAATTCCACCACCTCCACGGCCACGTCATGCCCGCCCTGAGCCGCGCGCTGCTTTACGGCGCTGGCCAGATCGTCTGGAAGATCGAGGGTCGTCGTCATCGTGTCCATCTCAGCCAAAACTGGGTCTTACCAAAGCCCATCGGTTTCTCCTGGCGCGGCGTGCGGCGCCGCCGCCGGAAATCCATCGAAATCGTGATACGAACACCCCAGGCAGGCCAGAACATCCTGTCGGGTAATGTGATCGTATTCTTCGAGCACATCGTCGGTGCTCCAGCCCTGCGCCAGCAGCCCGACCACGAACTCCACCGACAGGCGCGTGCCGCGAATAATCGGCTTGCCCGCCAGCACGTCAGACTCGATGGTGATGCGGTCGTTCATGGCCGTTCAATTATACACCCACACCTGCGGTGGGCACACCTGCGGTGGGCAATTCCGCGGGTACGCGGCCGGGGCCTCCGCGTTGCTGCGCTGGGAGGTGGGGAGGGGATGATGCGCTGCGACGGGGCCTGCGCCATCGCCAGCGCAAATAACCACAGAGTTCACCGAGGACACCGAGAGCACAGAGAGCAAACTCAAAAAGAATTCACTCGGTGCTCGCTGTGTTCTCTGTGCCCTCAGTGGTTCTTCTTGCTCCCCCTCCGTTCCCCTCCGTGTCTCCGTGTTTTCTCCTCACGCCGCCCGCTTCACCGCCTGCACCGTCTCCACCGCCGCCGTCATTCCGCCGCTGCCGCTGCCCGCGCCGAAGTTGACGTTGAACTGCGCCCACGGCCCCGCCGCCGTCGAGC